>JAUSMB010000056.1 GCA_030645365.1 Rugosibacter sp. | reverse complement strand
CCGAACTTTTAAATGAAGCCCTTCCACACGCCGAAAAAATTGATCTTATGGGTGTGGGTCACATGGCGAACATGGAAGCACCCGAACAATTCAATAAGATCGTTTTAAAATTTCTCGAAAGAAAATAATACGACTTACATTTCCCTGCCTATTGAGGTTTCTTCTTCAGATTTTTAGCCCACTTTAGGCAGGTGCTGCAAAGATGTCTGGATCGCATCCTCTGCATACACATGGTCTTCCAGTTCACCGTCAAAATAGCGATCATAGGCCGCCATATCAAAATGGCCGTGCCCCGTCAGATTCAAAAAAATTGTCTTCGCTTCGCCACTGGCTTTGCACCGGAGCGCTTCATCAACTGCGGCTCGGATGGCATGATTTGATTCCGGTGCCGGAATAATGCCTTCGGCTCGAGCAAACATCACCCCCGCTTCAAAGGTTGCCAATTGTGGCACAGCGATGGCCTCGATGAGGCCCTCATGAAAAAGCTGTGAAACCAAGGGCGAGTCACCGTGATAGCGCAAGCCACCGGCGTGAATGCCGGGAGGAATGAAATCGTGGCCCAGCGTGTACATCTTCATGATCGGCGTAAAGCCAGAGGCATCGCCATAATCATAAGCATAAGTACCCTTGGTCAACGTGGGACACGAAGCGGGCTCAACCGCCACTAGACGCACCGGCTTGCCATTGTGGCCGCCAACCGCATTATCCGCAAAAAATGGAAACGCAGCGCCAGCAAATGATGAACCTCCACCACAAGGCGCAAAAACTACATCCGGCCAGTCGCCGGTAAGTGCAAATTGTTTTTTCGCTTCCAGGCCGATGATGGTTTGATGCAATGCGACGTGATTTAGCACCGAGCCTAGTGCATAGTTGGTATCCGCGCGTGAGGCCGCTTCTTCGACCGCCTCAGAGATCGCGATCCCCAGCGAACCCGGATGCTCCGGATCTTTCGCTAAATAGTCGCGGCCCGTTTGCGTTAGATTCGAAGGGCTCGCAATCACTTCCGCACCCCAAGTACGCATCATCGAGCGACGAAAAGGCTTTTGCTGATAACTGACCTTGACCATAAAAACGCGCACTTCAATGCCAAACATCTGGCCTGCAAATGCAATGGAAGATCCCCATTGACCTGCTCCTGTCTCGGTTGTCAGCCGGCGAATACCCGCTTCACGATTGTAATAAGCCTGTGCTACGGCAGTATTCGGCTTATGCGATCCAGCGGACGATGCGCCTTCATTTTTGTAATAAATTTTTGCCGGCGTACCTAGCATTTCTTCGAGCCGCTTCGCCCTGATCAACGGCGTGGGGCGCCACAAGCGATAAATTTCGCGCACGGGTTCCGGTATCGGAATCCATCGTTCGGAAGACATCTCTTGCTCAAGTAACGCCATCGGGAAAATAGCCGCCATTTTCTCAAGAGGAACGGGCTTGTTATCCGGCCCCAGCGTCGGTGCCGGGGGATGCGGCATATCCGCAACGACGTTGTACCAATGGGTAGGTATTTCGGATTGGTCCAACATGAAACGTAGCGGCTCCATACACTCTCCTGATGATTGACGAATAAAACTACAGGGTTGCTACAACCTGCACAAATATACCCATACTATGCAACAGTACGCTACAGGCATATTCATTTTGCCAAAATCACCCGATAAAACAGAATTAACTGATCGCCTCGGCAATCGCACGCCCGATATCCTGCGTTGATGCTTTTCCACCCAAGTCTGGCGTTTTCGGTCCCTCTTGGAGCACGGTTTCAATCGCCCGCACAACAGATTCAGCCGCTTCAGTGTGACCTAGGTGATCAAGCATCATCGCACCGGACCAGATCATGCCAATGGGGTTGGCAATGTTCTGGCCGTAAATATCCGGGGCAGAACCGTGCACGGGCTCGAACATCGACGGATAAAGACGCTCGGGATTCAGATTGGCTGAGGGCGCAATAGCAATTGTGCCAGTACATGCCGGGCCCAGGTCAGACAAAATGTCGCCAAAAAGATTAGAGCCGACAACCACATCAAAGCGATCTGGAAAACGAACAAAGTGCGCTGTCAAAATATCAATATGATATTGATCCGTCGTCACATCGGGATAGTCTGCCGCCACTGCCCGGAAACGCTCGTCCCAAAACGGCATGGTAATCGAAATACCATTGGATTTAGTAGCTGAGGTGAGGTGTTTGCGCACACGCCGACGAGTCAGCTCAAAGGCATAGCGCATGATGCGGTCCGTTCCATGGCGTGAAAATATGCTTTCCTGCACAGCAATTTCGCGCTCAGTACCCTCGTACATTCGGCCACCGGCTGAAGAATATTCGCCTTCCGAATTTTCGCGCACAATGATGAAGTCAATATCACCCACCTTGCGATTTGCCAGCGGAGAAGCGACGCCCGGCATGAGTCTCACTGGTCGTACATTGGCATATTGATCAAATTCACGACGAATCTTGATCAATAAACCCCAGAGCGAAATATGGTCCGGCACGAGTGATGGCAAACCCACAGCGCCGAGATAAACCGCATCATGGTGGCGAATTTTCTGCAACCCATCCTCGGGCATCATGCTACCGTGTTTCACATGGTAATCGCAACTCCAAGGAAGCTCGTCATACTCAAGGGAAAAGCCATACCGTGAGGCAACAGTATCCAAAACGCGCCGCCCTTCCGGCATCACTTCCTTGCCAATGCCATCGCCTGCAATAACTGCAATTTTGTGTTTTTTTATCATAAAAATTTCTCTTCAACGCGTTATTTTGCGTAAGTATCCAGCACGCTCAGTATCCGGTCAGCGGCCACTAGCGTTGGCACTTGCACGCCAAACTCATGCGCTTTTTCAATAATCGGCTTAAGAATCCAGGGCGCTTCTGACTTGCGGTGATGCAACACATCATCATGCATTGATGTGCGGCTGCGAATGCCTTTGGCTTGCAGTTGCTGCGCCATAGTCATTATCCCATCACAAGCATCATCAAAACTTTTTGCTTCGTGAACCTCTTTTAATCTAGACAACGGAGCATAAAAGTTTTGTGGGGTATAACCCATCCGGGTGTACACGGAAAGAATCTCGTAGCCAAGCGTGACATAATGCTCTGCACCCGCCCGCAGTACCGCGCCTTCATTAAACGTCAGCTCAGGATTGCCCGGCAATGTGCTTGCAGACCAGGCAGAGGCGTTACATATCTGGCAAAGCTTTTCCCACAATACCTGACGAATGTAGGTGACTGCTTTCGAGGGCAAGCCCGCGCCATTCATCGCTGCAACGAGCTTTTCAGCACGCGGACTCACAGTGCCATCCAACTCGCCCGCATAAAAAGTAGTGGTGGCGGTGATGTGATTCAAGACAATGCCCGGGGCCTCCAGAGTTCCCCCTTCAATAATGGAAACACCCAAGACTTTTGTCTCACCAGCCCATTGCGCCAGCAAACTTTCTTTGAC
>JAUSMB010000055.1 GCA_030645365.1 Rugosibacter sp. | reverse complement strand
TACCTATCCGGTGAGTGGCCATGCAGCACCGGAACATATCGCCAGCGAGGCCGAGCGCGTCCGCGGCCGCGCGGATCGCGTGAAGATCGATATCCTGATGGCCCACGACGATGCCCGGCAATTGCTCGTCCAACTGCAAGCTGACCTGCCCGGCGCTGACCTCAGCTGGTGGTTTAGCCCAGTCCTTGATTCCGGAGCACTGACATGAAATACGCCTGTGCCGTACTGTTTTTTTTGCCGCTGCTCGGCCACGCGGCGGATGTGGTTGATTTTGCCGACCTGCCACCAACAGCTGCCGTTGCCCAGGCAACAACACAACACCCGATGGTAAAAGCCGCTGAAGCCGGCGTCAGTGTTGCCGAAGCCAGCAAGGACGCGCTAGTCGCCGGTTCGCACGAATTCATCTTGCGTATGGAAGGCCAGCGGCGGCGGGATGTGCCGACTGACGTGAATTACAACGAACAGCTGTTGGGCATCGAACGGGGCATCCGCCTGCCCGGAAAATCCGTAACCGATGCGGCACTCGGTCAGGCGGGCATCAACCAGGCCGAATACGCTTTCGGTGATGCCCGCCACGAAACATCCCGCCTGCTGCTGAAAAGCTGGTTCACCTGGCAGCGGGAACGAGCGACCGCGCAGGCATGGCAAGCCCAGGCAGACATCCTGCGCCGCCAGCATGAAGTGGCGAAAAAGCGCGTCACGCTGGGCGATGCCGCACGCATCGAAGCCTTGCAGGCCGAGGCGCAACTGACCCAGGTGGAAGCCCAGCAAGCCCAGGCGGAAAGCATGGCCAGACTCGCGGCAAATGAATTTACCCAACAGTTCCCCAGTATTTCGTTGCCAGCGGCGCTACCACCTGGCAAACCACAGCCGCCACCAGCCATGTCCGGTGCATGGCTGGAAAAACTGCGCGATCATAACCACGAATTGCTGACTGCCGTCGCCGCTTCGCGACGCCAGCAACTTGTCGCCCAGCGCACCGACGCCGAGCGCCTGCCAGATCCGACGCTGGGTGTGCGTGTCTCGCGTGAGCGCGACGGACAGGAAAGGCTGTTCGGCCTGCAACTCACCATCCCCCTGCCCGGCGCTGGCCGTGCCGCCTCTTCGCGTGTTGAGCTGGCCGGCGTCAATGTCGCGGCAGCGCATGAAGCGCAGGTCAAGACCAAAGTGGAAACCGAGGCGCAGCGCACCCTGATAGAAGCGCAAGCCGCTTATGCACAATGGGCGCGCCTGGTCGCAGTGGCCGCGCGCATGACAGAAAACGCGCAGTTGCTCGACAAGGCCTGGCGCCTGGGAGAAGGCCAGTTCGCCGATCTCCAGTTTGCCCGCCGCCAGGCTGGCGAAGCGCAACTCGCTGCCGTGCGCGCGCAACTGGACGCCAACGAATCCCGTTACAAGGTGCTGCTGGATGCGCATGAACTATGGGCGCTGGATACTCACGAGGATGCTGCCGGTAGCGCACAAGACAGTGCGCTACCCTAGGCCGCCTTAAGTAAACCTTCAGCCGGTGTTAATCAGTGCTTAAGGTGGCAAGCCCACACTGCGAGCATACCTTAACTCACAGGAGCCGCCCATGCGCATCCCATCCCACACCATCCATCGGGTGTATGACCCCCTGATTCGCCTGACCCACGCCTGGAATGCCCTCGCCATCATCGGCCTGATCGTCACCTCGCAACTGGCAGAAGCCTTTGAACATAGCGATAGTGAAACCGCCATCTGGCAAATACACGTCTTGTTCGGCTATGCCCTGACCGGTGGCCTGCTGATGCGCCTGATCTGGGGCTTTGTCGGCCCGGCTACCGCACGCTGGTCAGATATCTGGCATCCACGAGCATGGGCTTCGATGTTGCGCGGCCATCTCTCCTTTCCGCCGCGGCTGGGTCATGACATTCGCGCCAGTCTGGCCTTTGTCGGCGTTTATGCCGTCCTTGCCGTCATGCTCGGTACTGGCTTGATCATGGCCGCAACCGAGTTTCAAATGGGGCCACTGGCGCAGTGGTTAGGCACTTCTGAAGCGATGGGCAAGCTGGTCAAGGAACCCCACGAAATAGGCTTCACCTTGGTGCTGGCATTCATCGCACTGCATTTGGTCGCCCTGCTTTATCATCGCTTTATATTGCACACGCCAGTTGATCAGGCCATGATCACAGGTAAGCAATATCTGCCCGAAAACCATGAACAACTCAAGCCTTAAGCTAACCCACGATGCGCATCCTGCTGGTCGAAGATGATCCCCTGCTCGGTGACGGGCTGACCGCCGGCCTGCGCCAGGCAGGCTTTGCGGTGGACTGGGTCAAGGATGGCGTCGCCTCCGATCATGCATTGAAAAACGAAACCTTCGACCTCGTCGTGCTCGACCTGGGTTTGCCGCGGCTCTCCGGCATGGAGGTTTTGCGGCGCTTGCGCGAACGGCCAGGCGATGCGGGTGGCCATACACCCGTGCTGGTGCTCACCGCCCGCGACGCGACCGGGGACAAAGTGGCCGGCCTGGATGCCGGGGCTGACGACTATCTGGTCAAGCCCGTCGACCTGGATGAGCTGGCCGCCCGTGTGCGCGCCCTGACGCGCCGGGCGGCAGGCCGTACCATGCCGCAGATACATCACGGCGCACTGATGCTCGACCCGATTGCGCGCCAGATAACGCAGCATGGCGAAGCCGTAGAGTTGTCCGCCCGTGAATTCGACCTGCTGCAAGCCCTGCTTGAAAACGCCGGCCGCGTGATGACCCGTACCCAGCTCGAAGGTGCGCTCTACGGCTGGCGCGATGAACCCGACAGCAATGCCCTGGAAGTGCATATCCATCACCTGCGGCGCAAGTTGGGCAACGAGCTGATCAAGACCTTGCGCGGTATCGGCTATACCATTTCCAGGCCATGAGCAAGGTAATCAACACGCGCTGGTTCTCGCTGCGCCGCCGCCTGCTGCTGCCTTTGCTGGTGGGTGTTTCCGTCTACTGGCTGGCGACTTTGCTCTGGGTCTATGTCGATACCCATCACGAAATCGATGAGCTTTTCGATGCCCAGCTGGCGCAGACGGCGCAGTCCGTACTTGCCCTGGGCAAGAGCCAACTGGAAGAATTGGCGGAACATGGCGGCAACGCGCCCCAATATGCGATGGATGAATTCGCACATGGCGCCCACCCTTACCAGCGCCAGATCATGTTCCAGATCTGGCATGGAGACACGCTGGTCTCGCGCTCAGCCAATGCGCCAATTGCGCCATTGACCAAGACCGAAGGTTATGCTGATACTGATGGTGCCGACGGCCACTGGCGTTACTTCAGCGTGTGGGATGAACAGCGCCAGTATCGCGTAGTGGTCGCCGAAAGCCATGTCGTGCGTGATGAATTGATCGGCCATATTGTCTGGCGCCTACTGATACCGGCGCTGCTGGGTTTGCCCCTGCTGGGTGGCTGGGTGTGGCTGGCGACGCGGCGCGGACTCAAGCCGCTGGACGCCGTAGCCAGCCAGATCGCTGCCCGCGAGCCATCGCGCCTGCATGCGCTGACGCCGGCAGAAGCACCGGAGGAAGTTCGTCCGCTGGTGGAATCCATCAACAGCCTGTTTGCACGCGTTGAACAAACCCTGGAGGCCGAACGCCGCTTTACGGCGGACGCCGCGCACGAGCTGCGCACACCGCTGGCCGCACTGGGCATCCAGGCACAGGTGGCTTTGCGTGCGCAAGATGAAGAAGAACGCACCCATGCCATCCGCCAGTTGCAGGCCGGTGCCGACCGCGGGGCGCGACTGGTGAACCAACTGCTGACCCTGGCGCGCATCGACCCCGAAAAAGGCCTGCACAAACGGCCCGTTTTGCTTGACCGCCTGACCGAAGAAATCTGCGCCACCCATGGCACCATGGCGCTCGACAAGAATATCCGTCTGGAACTGGAGACAACCCCGACCATTGTGCAGGGCGATGAGGACATGCTGCGCATCCTGCTACGCAACCTGATCGACAACGCCATCCAATACACACCGACGGGTGGACGGATCACTGTGCAGGTCGCTGAAAATACGCTGACCATCACCGATACCGGCTCCGGCATCCCCGCACATGAGCGGGCGTCAGCCTTCCGCCGCTTCTATCGCCTGGCGGGGCAAGAAACTCAGGGTAGCGGCCTGGGCTTGTCCATCGTCGCCCGCATCGCCGAACTGCATGGCGCACAGCTTGAACTGGCCGATGGCGAGGGCGGCAATGGCTTGCTCGTGCGTGTGAAATTTTCCGCGCAGGCCACCTATCACCGGGATTAATTAGCCAGCAACAATCCCGGCTCTTCAATGATCTCGATTACCGCCTCCATAAACTGGGCGGCATACACGCCGTCGATCAGGCGGTGATCGTAAGACGTCACCATATCCAGCGTTTGCTGCACCACTACCATGCCATTTTCCACCGCAGGCTGCGGCTTGATGCGCGTCATGGCGATGATCGCCGCTTCCGGATGGTTGATGATGGGCCGGCCGACCAGATCATGCTTGCCGTGGCTGCCGACGTTACTCAGCGTGATCGTGCCACCTTTAAGATCTGCCAGCGAAATTTTTCGCTCACGTGCAAGCGCGGCCAAGCGGTCGATCTCGGTGGAAATTTCCGCCAGACTGCGCTGGTCGGCATGCTTGATCACCGGCACCATCAGACCTTCGCCGGTGTGCGTGGCAAAACCGATGTTGATGTCGCCATGTTCGACGATCTCGCTGGTCGTGTCGTCGATGCTGGCATTGAAATAGGGATATTTTTTCAACGCAGGAATCATCGCCTTGATGACCATCGCGGTAAATGAAATACGGCAGCCGAGGTGTTCTTGCAAACGCTGACGCAGCGCTACGAATGCCTCGGCATTGCAACGGAAGCCAGACGTAGCATGCGGAATCACGCTCACCGAGCGCACCATGGTTTCGGCAATTGCGCGGCGCAGCCCCTTGATTGGTGTGCGCCGTTGCTGGCCAGCAACAGGAATCGCCAGCGGACGCACTTCAAGTTTGACGCTGGAAATATCCGGCGCCTTGGCGGCCGCAAGATGCCGGTCAATGTCTTCATGCAGGATGCGCCCTTTCGGCCCTCTGCCGACAACCCTCTCCAGCGCCACGCCCTGCTGCCGTGCGTAACTGCGCGTGCTGGGTGTGGCATGCACTGGCTGCGCAGGCGCCGCTTGGGAGACGGCCTGAAAAGTCGGCGCTGGTGATACGGCGATACTTTGATTTTCTCGGGACTCGGCAGGCATTGTGTGCGCTGCGGATTTAACTGTAGCCGTTGGCACCGCCTGATTGTCTGTCGTTGTAAACACCGCAATCACGCTACCCACTTTCACCGTCGTGCCCTCGGCTACCTGCAAGCTTTGCACCGTGCCATTGCACGGCACGGGTATTTCTACCACCGCCTTATCCGTTTCGATCTCGCATAGCAGATCATCTTCGCGCACCACATCGCCGGGTTTGACATGCCACTTGAGCAAATCCGATTCGGTAATACCCTCGCCCACATCAGGCAGCGTAAATTCATAAGTCATCATTTGTCTCCACTTAAAACTGATAACTCAGCACAGCCTCAATCCCCGCCTTGATTCGGCCGGGGCTGGGCAAGTAAGCATCTTCTATCTGGTTTTCGGGGAAGAACACATCGAACGCAGTAACCCGCTTCACCGGGGCCTTCAACCATTCCAGTGCATATTCGTTAATCAACGCCGAAATCTCCGCGCCCGGCCCGGCCGTGCGTCGTGCTTCATGCACAATCACGCAGCGGCCGGTTTTTTTCACCGAAGCTAAAACAGGAGCCACATCCAGCGGCGCCAGGCTGCACATGTCAATAATTTCGATGCTGGCACTACTATTAGCCGCCACATCTGCTGCCGCCGCAATCGAATAGTGCAGCATGTTGCCCCACGCGATCAGCGTCAGATCATTGCCCTCTTGCACCACGCGGCATTTATCCAGCGGCAGGGTGTAATCCGCCACCGATACCGGCTCGCGGAACGAACGGTACATCTTGGTGTGCTCTAAAAAGACCACCGGATCATCGCTGCGAATAGACGCTGCCAACAAACCCTTGGCCTGCGCTGGTGTGCTCGGGCATACCACGCGCACCCCCGGCGTGTGCATCAAATACGCCTCGGTTGAGTCAGAATGAAACGGCAAGGGTTTGATCCCGCCGCCAAAAGTCGCGCGGATAGTCAACGGCACCTTCATCGCGCCGCCGGTTTTCTGATGCAGGTTGGCCAAGTTGTAAATGAACTGCCCCCACGCGTTGTACATGAAAGCCAAAAACTGCATCTCGATCACCGGCCGCTCGCCACGCATGGCCATGCCCACGGCCACGCCCAGCAGCCCGTTTTCAGACAGCGGCGTATCTATCACGCGGTCGGGGCCGAACTCGTCAAACAAGCCTTCGGTGGCGCGAAACACGCCACCAATCGGGCCGATGTCGTAACCCATCACACGCACGCTCGGGTCGCGCTGCATTTCCTGGCGCAGCGTATGCGTTACCGCCGTCACCAGATTCATGTCTTCCGTTACTGGCAGTTCATTGATACGCGTCATTGCACGCCCTCCCCAGTCATATCGAGAAACGGATTGCCGCCCGCCAGCTCGCACGCCAACTCGTCGCGCTGATGCTTCACGCTCCAGCCCGCCTCACCCTGCAAATGGTGCAGGAACATGTCATCCGGTGAAGTCGGCGGCACCGCACGACCTCGATCGATCTCCTCACGCAGGCGTTTTTCCGCCCGTTCTTCTATCGCCGTTTTAGTCGCCTGATCCAGCACACCCTCGTTGAATAAATATTTTTCAAAGCGTTCCACCGGGTCCAGCGTCTTCCAGTATTCCGCTTCATCTTCTGTGCGATATACGGCTGAAGAATCCGCGCTATTGTGGTCCAGAACGCGGTAGGTAACCGCCTCGATCAAGGTGGCCCCACCGCCCGCACGGGCACGGTCCACCGCTTTTTTCACGGTGTCATACACGGCAAAAATATCATTGCCATCCACCCGCTCATGCGGCAAGCCATAGGCCACAGCTTTTTGTGCAAAGGTAGCCGCTGCTGTCTGACGCGAAGCAGGTACAGAAATACTCCACTGGTTGTTTTGCACAATAATCACGCAGGGGGATTCCAGCACGCCCGCAAAGTTCAGGCCATCGTGAAAATCACCCTCGCTGGTGCTGCCCTCGCCCACAAACGCCAGGCTCACGTGCTTCCTGCCATTGAGTTTATCGGCCAGCGCACAACCCACCGCCAGCGGAATATAGGCGCCCAGAAAAATCGGATAAGGCATCATGTTTACCGAGGGCGGCAATTCTGGCGGCAGGGGCAAATGCTCGCGGATATGCTCGGGCGTATTGCCCATCAGCCCGGCCATGATGCGATCCACCGGTGCGTTCCAATACAGCACGGCACTCAACTGCCGATAAGCGGGGAACAACCAGTC
>JAUSMB010000054.1 GCA_030645365.1 Rugosibacter sp. | reverse complement strand
CACTGTACCGTCGAATATGTCATTTTCTGTCCAGGTACCGGGTGCGGGCGCGCTGGGCGCCGGGGCGCTGGAGTGGAGTGGCTCCAACCTGGCAACCGTGTTTGCCCAAAAGCGCAACCTGCTGCGCTTGCGCTTTTGGGGCATGCTCTCTGAGTTGCTGCGTTTCAACCGCCTGTGCACCGCGTTGGCCGGCAGCGGTCAGCAGCAGGCGCTGGCGCAGCCGCTGGGGGAGTTTTTGGACCAGCATGGTTTTGGCGCAGCATTTCACCACTGGTATTTCCTGCCTATGATGGGCTGCATCTGGAGCTGCCCGACCGACCAGATGCTGCGCTTTCCCGTTGCCACCATGGTGAGCTTTTGCCACAACCACGGCCTCATCCAGGTGCAAAACCGGCCGCAGTGGCGCACCGTGGCGGGCGGGGCACGCCAGTATGTCAACGCCATCTTGCAGGGGCTGGATGCGCGTCTGGCCATGCCGGTTACGCAAATCGAGCGCAATGCCGCCGGCGTGCTCATCCGCACGGGCAGCGGCGTTGAGCACTTTGACGCCGTGGTGCTCGCAGTGCACAGCGACCAGGCCTTACGCCTGCTGGCGCAGCCCAGCGTCGCCGAGCAGCGGGTGCTGGGCGCCATAGGATACCAGCCCAACCGCGCCGTGCTGCACACCGACACCCGTATGCTGCCCCAGCGCCGTGCCGCCTGGGCGGCGTGGAACTATGAGCGCGCGGCAGATGGCGCACAGGAATCGGCCCGTGTCTGCTTGCACTATTGGATCAACCGCTTGCAACCGCTACCGTTTGCGCAGCCGGTGCTGGTGTCGCTCAACCCCGTGCGCAATATCGACCCGGCGCAGGTGCTTGGCGAGTTTGATTACGATCATCCCGTGTTCGACCTCGGAGCCTTGGCTGCGCAAAAGCAACTGCAGCAGCTGCAAGGCGCGCAGCGCACCTGGTTTGCTGGCGCCTGGACGGGCTACGGTTTTCATGAAGACGGCTTGCAGTCGGGCTACCGCGCTGCTGATGCGCTGCTGACGCAACTACGTTGCCGGGATGTTGCATGATCACTCCTGCCCCCAGCGCTGGCGGGCTGGTCAATCTGCCGCACATCGGCTTTGGCCATGTGTGGCACACCCGGCTGCGCCCGCGCCGCCACCGCTTCATCGTGCCCACCTTTTTCCTCCTGCTGCCCATGCGCACGCTGCGCGAGCGGCCCGAGACAGCGGGCGTGCTGGCGCTTAATCGCGCGGGAGCGCTTGCGTTTCACGACGCCGACCACGGTGACGGCAAAACCCCGCATCAAGGCGGCGCACTGGCCTGGCTAGAGGCGCTGCTGCAGGCCGAGGGCATAACCGATGCGCAGGGCGAAATCTGGCTGCAATGCTATCCGCGTGTGTTGGGCTATAGCTTCAAGCCGGTGAACTTTTGGTATTGCCACTGCACGGACGGCAGCTTGCGCGCCATCGTGGCGGAGGTGAATAACACCTTTGGCGAGCGCCACGCCTACCTGCTTGACCATCCGTGCTACGGCCAGGAACTACGGGCAAACAAGGCGTTTCATGTCTCCCCTTTCTGCACCCTTGATGGTGGCTACCGCTTTGAATTTCGTCGGGGCGGCCTCCAGGGCCTGAAATTCGCGCGGGTGCGCATCGACTACCACGACGCCGAGGGGCCAGTGCTGCTCACTGGCATGGCTGGACGGCTTGAACCGCTTACTGCCGCAAGTCGCCGCCGCGCCTTGTGGCGTTACCCCCTGCTGACGCTGGGCGTGATGGCCCGCATCCTCTGGAACGCCTTATTGCTGTGGCTCAAACGGGTGCCTTTTCACTCCAAGCCCCAGGCGCCAGCATCGCATGTTTCTCGCTCATCTTCATCTGACCACTGACCATGAACACGACCACCATTCCGTTTCAGCCCCATTGGCCTGCCAACGCACGTCACGCGCTGCGCCTGCTGCAGCACCTGCAGCATGGCACGCTGCACCTGGAGTTGCCCGACGGCAGCACTCTGCAACTAGGCCAGGGCGGCCACCCGCACGCCAGCATCTGCCTGCACGACTGGCAGGTGTTTGGCGCGGTGCTGCGCTCGGGCGACATCGGTTTGGCCGAGGGCTATATCGATCAGCACTGGAGCACGCCGCACCTGGCCGATCTGCTGCGCCTGCTGATGGTCAACCGCGACGAGCTGGAGTCGCTGGTATACGGCGCCTGGTGGGGGCGGCTGGCCTACCGGCTGCGCCATCTGCTCAACCGCAATACACGCACTGGCAGCCGGCGCAACATCCACGCCCACTACGACTTGGGCAACGCTTTCTACCAGCTGTGGCTGGACCCGAGCATGAATTACTCGTCCGCCTGGTTCCAGGGCGATCTGGAGGGTGACCTGACCCAGGCGCAGCATGCCAAGGTGCGCCGTGCTCTGCACAGCGCCGGCGTGCAGCCTGGTAGTCGGGTGCTGGAGATCGGCTGCGGCTGGGGCGCGCTGGCCGAGATGGCGGCAGGTGAGTTTGGCGCCCAGGTCACGGGTGTGACACTGTCCACCGAGCAGCTGGCTTTTGCCCAGGCGCGCATGCAGGCGGCCGGTCTGGCGCTGCAGACAGAGCTGCGTCTGCAGGATTACCGCGATATCGAGGAAGCGCCGTTTGACGCTATCTGTTCCATCGAAATGATCGAGGCCGTGGGCCAAGCCTACTGGCCCAGTTATTTTGGCACCGTGGCGCGCTTGCTCAAACCCGGCGGGCACGCCTGCGTGCAAAGTATTGTCATCGACGACGCGCTGTTCGAGCGCTATGTGCAGGGCACGGACTTCATCCAGCAATACGTCTTTCCGGGCGGCTGCCTGCCCAGTCCGGCGCGCTTTCGCGCGGCGGCGCAGCAGGCGGGGTTGCGCGTGGTCGAGGAGTTTGCCTTTGGCGCCGACTACGCCGAGACCCTGCGTCGTTGGCACCGCCAATTCACACCGCAGCGCGCCGAGGTGCTGGCGCAGGGCATGGATGTGAAGTTCCTGCGCACCTGGGAATTCTACCTGGCGTACTGCGAAGCCGCCTTCGACAGCCGGAACATCGACGTAGTGCAGTACACGCTCGTGAAAGATTGAAAATGATAGTTGCCAGCACTTGATGCCTATGATTTACATCCCGTTTTCATCATTGAAGTGCCTGGCACGAGCCAGCGCAATGGCCGTGATAGTGGCCGTTGTCAGCGCTGCTGCTGCCCTCGGCGCGGCGGCAGAGGACGCATCGGCGCCGCCCGCCTTCGTACACCAGGCGCTGCCCGGTGCCACTCTGCTGGGCCAGGGGCAGATGCGCTTTTTCGGGCTGCGTATCTATGACGCCCGCCTCTGGGCAAGTCCGCAGTTCGAAGCGCCCGATTTTGGCGCCCACCCGCTGGCGCTGGAGCTGACCTACCACCGCACCTTTACGGGAGCCGCTATCGCCCAGCGTTCCATCGACGAGATCGAGCGCCAGGGTGAACTGACGCCCGCGCAGGCCCAGCGTTGGCAAAAAGCGCTGGCCACCGTACTGCCCGACGTGCAGCCGGGTGACCGCCTCACGGGCCTTTACCAGCCAGGGCAGGGGATGCGTTTGTGGCGTGGCCAAGAGGCGCTGGGCGCGATTGACGACGCCGAGCTCGCACGCCGCTTTTTCGGCATCTGGCTGTCGCCGCGCACATCCGAGCCGGGGCTGCGCAGCGCCTTGCTGGCGCGCAAAGCAGGGGCCGGTCGATGATTCGCACCCTGGCATGGGATCCCTCGCAGGCGCTGTCCTGGCGCACTGGGTTGCTTTACGGGCTGTTGGGCTTGCCGCTGGCCTTCGCTGCGCTGCCGCTGTACGTGGTGCTCCCGCACTATTACGCCAGTGAGCTTGGGCTGCCGCTAGCCACCGTGGGGGCACTGCTGATGTTGGTGCGCTTGATCGATGCTGGAGCCGACCCCTTGCTGGGATATCTGAGCGACTTGTTGTACCGCCGCACCTTGCAAGCCGTGCTGTGGGTGGCGGGTGCCTCGGCGCTGCTCTTGGGCAGCGGCATGGCGGGGCTGTTTTTTCCGCTGGTGCAGAAGCCGGGCGCGCTGGCGTTGTGGATGGTGGCGGGACTTTTATTCACCTGTCTGGCGCACAGCCTGTTGGTCATCGCCCACCAGGCCTGGGGCGTGCGCCTGGGAGGCGATGCGGTACAGCGCAGCCGCATCGTCGCTTGGCGTGAGGGACTGGGGCTGATTGGTGTGGTCACGGCCAGTGCGCTATCGGTGGTTTGGGGGGCTGGTGTTATGCAGGTGGTGTTCGCGGTGGCGCTCTTGGCCGGTTGGTTGGCGCTGTGGCATGCGCCGCGCCCGGCGCTGGCGGCGCCTGCCCAGGCCGTGACGCCTCCACTGCTATGGGCGGTCGTCTGGCAGCCACTGAGGCAGGCCGCCTTTCGCCGTCTGTTGGCGGTGTTTCTGTGCAACGGCATCGCCAGTGCCATCCCCGCCGCCCTGATGCTGTTCTTCGCCCAAGACAGACTGCTGGCCACGCAGCCCCAGATCGCGCTATTTCTGGTGCTGTATTTCGTCAGCGGGGCGGTGTCCATGCCCGGCTGGCTGCGGGTGGTGCGCCGCTTCGGGCTGGAGCGGGCGTGGCTGACTGGGATGTTGCTGGCGGTTGCCTGCTTTGGTTGGGCGGCCGTGTTGCAAGGCGGGCAGGTGGCGGCTTTTGCCTTGATCTGCGTGCTGTCGGGCGTGGCGCTGGGGGCTGATCTGGCCGTGCCCGGCGCGCTGCTGGCTCTGCTGATTGAACGCCAGGGCGCTCAAGGCAGGCAGGACGGCGCCTACCTGGGCTGGTGGAACCTGGCCACCAAGCTCAATCTGGCGCTGGCCGCCGGGGCAACGCTGCCGCTGTTGCAATGGCTGGGCTACCAGCCCGGTAGCCAGGACCCGGTGGCTTTGCAGCACCTGGCATGGATCTACGCGCTGCTTCCCTGTGCCCTCAAGCTGATGGCGGCCGGACTGCTGCACCGGCTGTTGATCGCCCCTTCCAACCCATCTAAAGGAGTGACCCCATGAACACCCGTCGCCAAACCCTGCTGGCCCTGCTGGCTGGTACTGCCGTGCTGGCCGGATGCGCCAGCCCCCGAGTCAGCGACTATGCGCAGCAGCGCCCGCTGCTGGAGCTCGATCGCTATTTTAATGGTCGCATCCGCGCCCACGGCATTTTTCAAAAGCGCGGCGGCGAGGTGGTGCGCCGCTTCACCGTGGTGATGGATTGCCACTGGGAAGGCAACCAGGGCGTGCTGGATGAGGCCTTCACCTATTCCGATGGTACGACCCAGCGCCGCATCTGGCGTCTGACCAAGCACGAGGGAGGGCGCTACACCGGCCGCGCCGATGACGTGGTAGGCGAGGCGCAAGGGCAGACTGCGGGCAACGCCTTCCGCTGGAACTACACGCTGCGCCTGCCGGTGGACGGCAAGGAGTACGAAGTGCAGTTCGACGACTGGATGTTTCTGATCGATGAGCGCGTGATGCTTAACCGCGCCAGCATGAGCAAGTTCGGCGTCACGCTGGGCGAGGTGCTGCTCTCCTTTACCAAGGAATAACGCCGTGCCACTCAATCCCCCCATTACCGACTGGCGCGGCCAACGCGTGTGGTTGATTGGTGCGTCCAGCGGCATCGGGCGCGCCGTGGCCGCGCTGCTGCATGCCCGTGGCGCGCGGGTGTGCGTGTCGGCGCGCCAGCAGACATTGCTGGATGCCTTCGTGCGTGAACACCCCGGCAGCCAGGCGCTGGCGCTTGATGTTACCGACGCGCAGGCCACCGCCGACGCGGCGCAGCAGCTGTTGGCGGGCGGCCCACTGGACCTGGTGTGCTACTGCGCCGGCCACTACCGCCCCATGTCGGCCGATGCGCTGGACCTGCCCGAGCTGCTGCAGCACCAGCGCGTGAACGTCACGGGCGCGCTGCAGGTACTGGCCGCCGTGTTGCCCTCGCTGCTGCAGGCAGCCAGCGCCGGGCGCAACCCGCACCTGAGCCTGGTGGCTAGCGTGGCCGGTTGGCGCGGCCTGCCGCAAAGTCTGGCCTACGGGCCCACCAAGGCGGCGCTGATCAATCTGGCAGAAAACCTGTTTCTTGACTTGCGCCCCAAGGGCGTTGGGGTCAGCCTGGTCAATCCCGGCTTTGTCGATACCCCGCTGACGGCGCAAAACAGGTTCGACATGCCTGCGCTCCTCACGCCCGAACAAGCCGCGCTGGCTATCGTGCGCGGCTGGGAGCGGGGGCAGTTCGAGATGCACTTTCCCAAGCGCTTCACGGGCGTACTCAAGCTCATGCGCTGCTTGCCGTACCGCTGGTATTTCCCCCTGATACACCGTTTAACAGGGCTTTGAACATGCAGACTTCACTTCCACTCGTTGGCGGCGACACGCAGGCTACCGCATACGCCACCACGCAGGCTGCCACGCAGCGGCTGATGGCGCTGTACGAACAGCTCTCGCCCGCGCATCTGTCCGGGCTGGATGCCTATTACGCGCCTGACGCACATTTTAAAGATCCCTTCAACGACGTGCGCGGCGTGCCCGCCATCGCGCAGATTTTTGCCCACATGTTCATCACGGTGGATCAGCCGCGCTTTACCGTCACCCAGCACATCGTGCAGGGCGACCAGGCCTTTCTGGGTTGGGAATTTCGCTTTCGCATGCGTCGCTGGCGGCCGCAGGTGGAACAATGCATTCACGGCGCCACCCTGGTGCGCTTTGACGCCCAGGGCCGCGTGATGTTGCATCGCGACTATTGGGATGCCGCCCAAGAACTGTACGAAAAACTGCCCATACTGGGCGGCTTGATGCGCTGGCTGCGCAAATCCGCTTCGGCTACCGCTGCCGCCAAGGATTTTCATGCTTACCGTCCACCACCTTGAAACGTCGCGCCTACAGCGCATTCTCTGACTACTCGACGCGTTGGCCGTTTCGTATGACATCCGCCTCTAACGGCGTGACCCGGTGAGCCGGCTGGCGTCTGCGGCACTCACTGTGACACCCAAAAAATGCAACATCTCCTGACGCTCTTGTGTGGTTCCTGGCCCATGCGGTCGTACTTAATTCATGAAGAGGAAGAGGGCTTGGCGCAGAAAAATTTTTGATGCCCTGCAGGCAGGCTTATTCGTAGCGCAAGGCGTCAATCGGCAGCAGACGCGAGGCTTTACGCGCCGGATAGTAGCCGAAGAAAACACCGATAATCGCGGCGAAACCGGCGGCCAGAATGATGGCAGCGGCCGATAATGCCGTAGGCCAGCCGGCCAGTTTGGCAATCAGCATGGCTGTGCTGACACCGAGCACAATGCCGATCAGCCCGCCAATCAGCGAGAGCGTCACGGCTTCGACCAGGAATTGCGTGAGGATGTCGCGGCCGCGCGCGCCGACGGCCATGCGCAAGCCGATTTCGCGGGTGCGCTCGGTCACCGAAACCAGCATGATGTTCATGATGCCGATGCCGCCCACCAGCAGCGAGACGGAAGCCACGGCAGCCAGCAGCAGCGCCATGATTTTCGACGAAGCTTCCTGGGCCTGTAAGATTTCCGACAGATTGCGCACGTAAAAATCGTCATCCTGGCCAGGTTGCAGACGGTGCCGCTGACGCAGCAATTCGCGCATGCGTGCTTCGCCCGTTGCCATGTCCGCGCCTTCCTTGACCTTGACCATGATCGAACTGACGCTGCGCGCCTTGGATTGCGTTACGCCGAGCACGCGCGTGCGTGCGGTGGACAGCGGCATCAGCAGCACATCATCCTGATCTTGCCCTGTCATGCTCTGGCCCTTGGGTTCGAGCACGCCAATCACGGTGAGCGGTACCTTGCGCACGCGGATCACCTGGTCGAGCGGGCTGGCCGTACCGAACAGATTTTCCGCCACGGTCTGCCCGATCAGCACGACCTTGCCGCTGCCGTTGATTTCCGCAGGTTCGAAACCGCGCCCTTCGATGATGGGCCATTCGCGCACTTCAAGGTATTCCGGCGTGATGCCGTAGAAAATTGTCGACCAGTTGGCGTTGCCCGCGATCGCCTGGCCTGCGCCGCGCAGCGTCGGTGCGGCGGCCTGAATTTCATCGACTTCACGCATCATGGCGGTGGCGTCTTCTTCGAAGATCGTCGGTTGCGAGCCAGAGCCGCCGCGCGCGCCACCCGACATCATCGAGCCGGAAAGCACCATGATGATGTTCGAGCCGAGGCTCTTGATTTGCGCTTCGACGCGCGCCTGTGCGCCATTGCCGACGGCGATCATGACAATCACCGCAGCCACGCCGATGATGATGCCGAGCATGGTCAAGGCCGAGCGCATCTTGTTGATGCGCAGGGCAAGCAAGGCGATGCGCAGGGTGGCGCTGAAGTTCATCGTTGAATGTTCAGCAGCGCCGCTGCATCGGTGGGTGTATTGGGCTTGTCTTCCACCACCACGCCATCGCGAAAGCTGATGATGCGGCTGGCAAACAGGGCAATGTCGTGCTCATGCGTCACCAGCACGATGGTGACGCCTTCGTGGTTGAGTTGTTGCAGCAGCGCCATGATTTCAAGACTGGTGTGGCTGTCGAGCGCGCCGGTCGGCTCATCGGCCAGCACCAGTTGCGGGTCGCAAACCAGCGCCCGGGCGATGGCCACGCGTTGCTGCTGGCCGCCGGAAAGCTGCGCCGGATGGTGATCCATGCGTGTGGCCAAGCCGACCTGTGTGAGCCGTTTTTTTGCGCGGGCGTCACGCTCGGCAAGCGGGGCACGGCTATACAGCAAAGGCAGGGTGACATTGTCGAGGGTGGACGTGCGCGCCAGAAGATTGAAATGCTGAAACACAAAACCGATCTGGCGGTTGCGCACTTGCGCCAGTTCATCGCTGGAGAGTTGCGAGACTTCCTGCTCCCCTAGCCGGTAGCGGCCACGGCTGGGTTGATCCAGAC
Source organism: Rugosibacter sp. (assembly GCA_030645365.1). GTDB lineage: Bacteria > Pseudomonadota > Gammaproteobacteria > Burkholderiales > Rhodocyclaceae > Rugosibacter. Next base: position 1,677 of record JAUSMB010000054.1, on the reverse strand, counting down.
AACCCAGCAAGTTCATGAACGTGGATTTTCCCGAACCGGACGGTCCCATGACGGCGACGAATTCGCCTGCTGCAATTTCCAGAGTGACGCCACGCAAGGCCTGCACGAGGGTGCTGCCCATTTGATAATCCTTGGCCAGCCCGTCAACTTGAATCAGTGCTGCCATATTTTGAATCCGTGATCCGCGTCTAGACGAGAAATCAGAACATGCGCGGGCCAGGCGCGCCTGCGGCAGGTTTGCTGCGAGCAGTGCTTTGCATCCCGATGATGACCTCAGTGCCTGCGGTGATCTGGCTATCGTCCGCGATAATCTCGGTCATACTGCCATCAGTGAGGCCAAGCCGCACCGTGACGGCGCTGGGCTTGCCGTCTTTATCCTGCACCCATACGCGACTGCCCTCGCTGCGGTCTTTTCCTCGCTTAGGAAAAGTCGGCGCTGGTGAGACGCCGGACATGTTCTTTTTATCGCCTTTTGCATCGCTGTTTGCTGGCGGGTTGAAGCGTAATGCGGCATTAGGTACTTTGAGGGCATTGTCCTTGTGCGCCGTGATGATGCGTACATTCGCCGTCATGCCGGGCAGCAGCAAGAGATCGGGCTTCGCTGCGGAAACAACCACGGTGTAGCTCACGACATTGGAAACAATCAACGCCGCCTTGCGTACTTGCTTGACCTGCCCCGCAAAGTGCTGCCCAGGAAAGGCGTCAACGGTAAAACTCACGTTTTGGCCTGGCTGAATACGCCCCACATCGGCTTCATCCACTGAGGTTTCCACCTGCATGTCACTTAGGTTTTTGGCAATGATAAAAAGCTCGGGTGCCTGCAGGCTGGCGGCAACCGTTTGCCCCGTATCTACACTACGTTTGACCACTACGCCATCCACTGGTGAGCGAATTTCAGTGCGACCTAAATCCACCTGCGCTTGCGCCAGCAAGGCCTGACGCTGGCGCACCTGTGCTGCGCCACTGAGCGTCTGCGCTTGGGCAACGCGTAGCGCCGCTGCGGCTGCATCGAATGTGGTTTGTGCCTTGTCAAGATCGGCTGACGAGATGAATTTCTTTTCCACCAGCAACTTTTTGCGCGCGTAATCGCGTTGAGTATCAGCCAGATTCGCCTGTACGCGGAGGACATCCGCCTGCTGCATGGCCAGGTTAGCGCGTGCCGCTTCTGTATCTGCCTGCGCCTGGATCACGCGCTGGCGATAGGTTTCCGGGTCAAGACGGGCGATCAACTGGCCTGCCTTTACTGGTGAATTGAAGTCCACCAGAATTTCTTTTATCTGGCCAGAGACCTGCGAGCCAACCTGTACCGAAACGACTGGATTGAGCGTGCCTGTAGCCGATACCGCAGCTGTGATAGGGCCAATTTCAACCCTGGCCTGCTTGAATTTCAGCGTCTCGCCACCGTCGGCAAAAAAATGCCAAGCGGCATAAGAGATGACAGCCAGGAGGAGCAGGGCAAGCGCAACAAAAGTTAAACGCGCCAAACGCGGACGAGGCAAACGGATAAGCGTTTTCATTGAAGAATTCTAGTCGATTCGTTCCGGTGGATTGCATGTGCTTTAACCGGGGTTGAGTATATTTTCTCGTTGTTATGCTTGACGCGATATGGATGTTGCTGTACTACAAATTGGTGGTGGGGTGGTATCCCGCACCAAACGACTATTGAATGTACGTAAT
>JAUSMB010000052.1 GCA_030645365.1 Rugosibacter sp. | reverse complement strand
TTCGCAAGCCACGCCCAAGCGGGATGCGCCAAGGTAGTGGCGCACCGCCTGCCGGGCACGCGCACGCTGCAGACCGGCATCGACCAACACGCTGATTTGCCCGGATACGCTTGCCGTGGAATTGAAGTCCATCATGGCGTGGTCTCCCACGGCAGATCGTCCTCAAGATCGGCAAACGGGTTCGCCAAGGGATCGGGCGTTGGAGGCATGCCACGCACCGGCGGAAACTTGGTCGCCTCGTGATGCTCGACCATTGCCTCGGTGTAGCGGGTGACGATGGCGTCGATGACCCGCAGCGCTTCGGCTTCCGAGTAATCCCCGAGGGGCTTCGTGAATCCGATTTCGCCAGCGGCTTCACCGAACGCCTTCAGGCACTTGTTCATCGAGGCGATCTCGATGTCAGAGGGATCGATCATCACGACCTCCCTGCGCTTGCCCGGCTCGTCCTTGGCTTTGAGCCAGTTGCCGTACATCGTGTGAAAGACGTTCTGGCAGCGCTGCGAGCAGAACACCCAGTCGATGGGGTAGCGGCGGGGATTGCCGACACCGTGTTGGTTGTCGGTGTGACCGAATCCCCGTGCCTGACGTGTGCAGACCCAGCATTTCACGCCACCTCCTCAAACTCGTCGATCAACAGACCGAGCTGCAGCGCGCCGCCTGCGAAGGCTGCCTCGCAACGCCTGCTGAAGTCGCGATAGTTGGTTGAGCAGCGCGCAATCGCCGTCACCGAATGAATCTGCTGCTCCAACCGCGCCAGCCCTTTGTCAGTCAGCCACTGGTGGTGCTTGTCGGAGATGCGCTTGCGGCTGCGAATCTCATCGAGCAACTCCTCCGGCAACACTGGCCCGTAGACCCAGCGCTGGGTGATCTGGCCAAGGACGTGGGGCGGGTTTTGGGCGTGGCCCTGGTACTTCCAACCAAACAACCGGTAGATGGCACGGTAGTAGTCGGCGTGAAAGCGCCGTTCCCACGAGCCGCTGGATTGGCGCAGCAGCTTGGCGATCAACTCCTGCAACGCGTCGGGCGCACGGTGGAACTGGTAGCCCGTTGCCTCGTCGATCAGCGCGACCTCGCCGGTAGTGGCCAGTGCGTGCATGATCTTCATGCAGTTGGGGACGATCCCCTTGCGGGCCTTGTGTAGCGTTCCGGTCAGCGCCGCATTGACCACGGCTGATGCGAGGTCAGCGATGATTCCAGCCGGGAAGAACTGCGTCTGCCGACCTGACGGCAGCAAAATCGGCTCACTTGTTTTCTCCAATTCCGACAAGGAGTTAGGCGCGAAATCGGTGAGAAATCGGGCGAATCGGCCACCCTTGTGGCCTTCGTGGAAGCCGAGCAATTTGGCAAGCTGGCGGCGCACGTAGCCGCGCTCGCCACCCTTGAGGACAACCGCTTCGCATTCCAGATCGCCGAAATGCACGACGCCGTAGTGGCTGGCAGTGAGAATGGATGTAGTCATGGCCATCTCCCTCACTGCGCCCATGACGGTTTGCCCGTCACGGGTGCGCGTTGTGGAACAGCAGCGGGAGCCTGATAAGCAGGTGCTGCCTGTGTGGGAGCGCCAGAGTTGCCACCGCCGGTGTTGGCCTTGGCAGCGACACCCTTCAACTTGGCGTAGTCGGCGTGGTCAGGCTCGACCGCCACTTTGACCACATTGCGATCCGCACCCTTGGCGTCCTTTTCGATATCGACGCGAACGATGAATTCGATGCCATCCAGCTCGTGAAAGCCCTGGATGCGGCGCGCGGCGGCGGCCTGCGGTGTGTTGTCCTGCGGGTGGATATTGCGGGCGCTGTTGAGCACAGCGCGAATAAAGCTGCGTCCCATCTGTCCCCAGGTCGGCCCCTTCTTGGACAGCAGGCCGATGTTGCTCCACATCTTGCGTTTGGCATGCTCACCGTCGGTGACCACAAATTCGGCAGAGAGGTAGATCGAGCCGGTGTCGAAGGATTCGGTGGCGTAGCCGCCACCCCAGCCTTGTTCGGGATCGTCGTAACCACCGGGTTTGATGGTCATTCGCACCGGTACAAAGGTGCCTTTGGGGATCAGATCGAAACCGGACTGCTGTGAGTCGGCGTCATTGAAGTCATTCCATGTATTGGCGGTCATTGCGATTACTCCTTGGATTCGGTATGGGTTTGGGCGGCGGTGCCGGACGTGGAAGCGCTGCTGGCGCACTTGGCGATCAGCGCGCCCAGATGCGGTGGCTCCAGCACGTCGAGGCGACCGCTGCGGTCTTTGGCGGGGAAGCCGTAGGGATTGACGGTGTGCGTGACGAAGGCGCGATACGAGCTGCCGTCATCGGCCTTGAGCTCGGCAAGCGTCACGACCTCGTCGACGATCCCGGGCAGTTCAAGGCTGGTTTTGCTGCCCTCGATCTGCGGCACGAACACCTTCCGATTGAAGTCATCCAAGCGTTCGTCGAGGATCGCCACGAAGATCACGTTCTTGCCCCGGGCGTGTTGCAGGTGGGTCAAGGCACCGATCATTTCCTGCCCGAGCAGTCCGTAGGCCGCGCGCAGATCGGGCTTGCCGGAACGGTCGCTGACCGCACCCGGTTGGGCCTTGCACCAAGCGAAGCACTGCCGCGACAACTGCGTGATCGAGTCCAGGAAGAAGGTCTGGTAACGATCCAGTTGCGTGGCATCGCCAAACTTCTCGATGACGTGGTCGTAATGCGCCTGCGAAAACGCGCTCTCGGCAGGCAAGGACTTGTCCGGGCCAGCGAGGAACACGAAGAAGTCGCGGCTCTCCGGCCAGGACGCCGGACGGATGGTGTCGCCCGGCCAATCCGCCACCGACAGATCGCCTGCCTCGATGTCGAGGAACAGCGTGGTGGCGGGATCGAGGTCTTTGAGGCGGGTGGTTTTGCCGATGCCAGATTTGCCCAGCAGCAAGAGCTTGACGCCCTTGCGCTCGGCCATGCGTTCGACGGCCGACACGATGGGGAGTTTTTTCATGGTGCGTCCCCCTCGATGGTCAGCGTGAACGAGGGCTTGCCGGGTTCGACCGTGCGCGCGGCAGCGAACTGCTGCTGCAGCGCCGGAGGCCAGTTGGTGTACCGCGACTCGGATACGGCCAGCTTGACGTCGATGTAGCCTTCGACCTTCTCGCCGGAGGACACAATGCGTTCGGCAATCTCGGCCAACTGCTTCTGGTTCCAGCTGACCTTCTTAGGCATCTCGAACTTGATGTGCAGCGGGCCGTCGCTGATGTGGGCGGTGCCGAAGTCACGACCGGAGTCGCGCAGTGCGGTACGGCCCTGATCGCCGAAGCGTTGATCCAACGCGGCATCAAGTTTGGTGCGCGTTTTCTTGGCCCAATCGAGCAGGTGATCGAGGTTTGCGTCAGCTTCAACCAGCTGGGCGGGCGGCAGGTTGGCCAGTTGGCTCACCGACATTTCGGCGAGGTCAGCGGGGAATACGGTCAGATCGCTCATGGCCGCCCCCTTACTGGTATGCCCGAGCGAAGGTCGAGTAGCGCGAAACGCGCCGCTCGAAGGCTTCGACTTCGGAGATCAGGTAAGTGACACGGGCTCCCAGCTTGCAGAAGACGGGGCCCAAGGACTCTTGCCGCCAGCGGCGAAGAGTTTTGACGGAGAGCCCCCAGCGGGTGGCGAGCTCGTTTTCATCGATGGCGATGCGCGTAGCACCGTCTCGGCGAGGGCGGTTGGAAAACCGTCCGGATTGAACAGATGGGGCTTGGTTTTGCATGAGGAACACTCCTTTTGTTGGGGTGTTCTCATTGAATAGATTTGTCCTTTTGGCTTGTGCGAGCGAAATTTCGACTTTGATGTATGGCCTGCAACGAGCCCGTCGGCAGTCCGCTTCGCTAAGCTGTTGATCTGTATAGGGCTGGCCGTGTCGTTTCGGTTATTGCGATTTCGGTTATTTCGTTTATAATGGGATCATTCTGAACTTTCACCCCTTGAGGAGACCGCTATGAACGCTCCCGCCATCACCAAAACGCTGCCGTCAGCAGAGGACATCGCACTGGCCCGAGAGTCGGGCCGGGCGCTGTCGACCGTGCTTCTGACCCGCTCCGAAACCCAGCAAATCGATTTCCATGACGACAAGGGGGCTGTGCGTGCTGTACGCATCCCCACCTCGGCACTGCGCCTGCTGCTTGAAGTGCTGACCGAAATTGGCCAAGGCAATGCTGTGTCGATCATCCCAATCCACGCCGAGCTGACCACGCAGGAAGCCGCCGACGTGCTCAACGTCTCGCGCCCCTTCCTCGTTCAGTTGCTGGAAAAAGGTGAGATGCCGTTCCACAAGATCGGCACCCATCGCCGCGTTCGCTACCAGGATGTGATCTCGTACAAGAAGCGCATCGATACCGAACGCCGCAAAGCGCTGGAGGAATTGGCGGCAGAGGCGCAAGAACTCGGTATGGGGTATTGATTGGATGAGTTCACATTTCACGGTCGTCTATGACGCCTGCACCCTCTATCCGGCACCGCTGCGTGATTTGCTGATGCATCTGGCGCTCTCGGATTTATTCCGGGCGCGCTGGAGCAACATGATTCACGACGAGTGGATACGTAATGTCCACGCGAATCGCCCCGATCTCAGTCTTGAGCGTCTGGAGCGGACGCGCGCCCAAATGAACCATGCGGTACGCGACTGTGTCGTCACCGGCTTCGAGTACATGATCCCGTCGATCAACCTGCCTGATCCGGACGACCGGCACGTGGTGGCGGCGGCCATTCATTCCGGGGCCAGCCTGATCATCACTTTCAACCTGAAAGATTTTCCCGACGAGGCGCTCAAGCCGTACAACCTTTCGGCCCAGCACCCGGACGATTTCATCGTCGATCTTCTGGATCTGCATCCGGCAGGCGTTCTGGAAGCAGCGGCCGGTCACCGGCGGTCATTGAAATCACCACCAAAAACAGCAGACGAATACCTGGACACTTTGCTCGCGCAAGGTTTGACTCAATCGGTGGCGGTGATGCGCCAATGGACTGTGGCCATGTAAAAGGCCGAAGGGAGAATTCATGGGCAAAAAGACCCTCACAAACGCGCATTGCCTGCTTGATCTGATTGAGAAGGCCCCGGTTTCGGTACTCAAGACCTTCAGTGGGCTTGCGGAATGTCAGGCGCTGGCCCGAGGTTTCGACTGGTCGCAGGACGAAACTGCCGTGTGCGCCAGCCTGCTGGAGCACATCAAACATTTGCGCAAGGAGCAGCGCGACCCCGCTGAGCGCGAGGCGTTGCGTGTGCTGCGGCTGGCCTCACCGCGCGGTGAGGCGATTCTCTCCACTGTTGCCGACCAACTGAACGACACCGATCTTCAGGAAACTTTCACGGCTCAGGCCGGAGGCGAGGTTGGGCGCTCGGTCTGGATGCGCACGCACTCTGACGACACCGCCCGCCTGTTCGATGTCGCCGAAACCATCCTGAACACCAACGACATTCGTGGTAACAAGCGTTTGTACGATGCCTTCGATGTGCCCTCTGACGATGAGCCGCCTCCATTCATCTGGAACGACATCGTCAAGAAAGAATTGGAAACGCAACTCACCAAGGTGATGCGGCTGGCAGAGCAGTGCGAACTGGTCTACGTCCCGATGCTCAACGCAGATAAAAACGGCGACAGCAAGACGATTCACTTTCTGGTGGTGCGCTTCGCTGGTGATCAGGTGGCGGCGGTTCAGATGCTGAACCGAAATCGCAAGAGCTTTTTTTACTTCCCGGCGCGTGACGCCACGTTGGTCTACTCGCCGGATCGCAAAGTGGTCGAGGTTTACGCCCACACCTTGTCCACCAGGGCTCCGTTGGCAGATGTGCTGTCAAAGCACGGTTTCAAGATGCCGTTGTCGAGTCGGCCACTGAACCGTTCGCGATACGACTTGTCTCCGTTCGCACAACCGCTGAAAGACATCAAGCCCAGTATCGACGGTGCCAAAGTTGAACGGCTCTACCTGACCGAAGCCAAAGCATTACTGCATCACGCCACCGACGCCGTGTCCTTGCACATCGACAGCGGCGTCGATCTGCAGGAAGTGATTGGCGGATGCTGGAGCAATCATCCGTTTTCGCAACCGGGAGCCATTCTTGGAGTGACCTTGGTGGCCGACTTGGTTCTGGAAGGCGAGAAGGTCGAAACTCCGCTGTCTATTGTGCTGGCCGAGCCCGGGCGCTGCAGCCTGCAGGGTGAACGCGATCCCCGGATGCGCAAAATTGGCATACAGCTTCTTGAAGCACTTGGGGTACTCAAGCCTTTGCATCCCGGATCAGGCGTCGATGATCCCACGTTTGTCATCCAGGTCGCACGACTGCTGGAGCACGCGACCAGTCCGATGGATGGCTTTGCCCTGCACCACCTCGGTATCGACATCGACCGTTTCGAGGATGAAGGCATCATCATCGAGGGCGACCGCATCACTGACAAGGTCGTGGAGTCAGCCGAGGGGGAGCGCTTTTCAGTCAAACTGGAACGTTGCACAGACCCCAATCAAGTTCACTACCAAGACCCGCTGACGGGTACCGACGTGGTCTTGCCTGCCAAGCACGCACGTCGCTGGAAAGTTGACCTCAACTGGTTGCGCGAAGAGATCATCACAGCACTGGGGTCCTCGTTGCAGGGTCTTCGCGGCAAGCGCCTTGATGAAGAGCCGGTATTCCTCGGTGAGGTTGATATAGATGGGCATAGCGTTGCTCTGTACTTCGCCGCAAGAATGGCCAACGACCGTCAATATGCCAAGGTGGATGCCGCGCTTCGGTTGCGGCCACGCCCCGCGCCAGGAATCGTCCTGACCACGGCATGCGTTCCGTTTTCGTTTGCGGGAACAAACGTGATCGTCGCCATTGAGGACGTCCTGGCTTCAGGCCAGTCTGCAACGGCCATCGATGACGCACAGCTCAAGGTCGCGTACCGGCATGCTCAGCTGGCCGCGATGGGTGGCGCATCTGTCAGCGTCAAGGTATCGGCAGATGGATATTCAGCGGTGCTCTGCATCCCGGGCAAGGCTCCTTGGCGCGTAACGAGCAAGAACAAGATCGCCGTGTTGCAGCGGCTGGTCGATGCTTACGCCGCCGGAACACCGCACGTAAATACGAAGAAATTGATGGACGGCACTAATTACGCTTCGCCTGCCAATCTGTTCCCGAAGACGTCACCCTGGCGAAATTACATGGTGAAGGTAACAGGAACCCAAGCATGGCAACTGAGCCTGCCAGCGCTCGACGAGCCGATTGACGATGGTGATCCTGATTTCGAGGTCGAGGAAGTGGCGCTGACCGACTGACGCGGACACCCCGATTACCCTGCGTTGCCATCCTCTTCGGAGGATCACGCTCAGTATTCATGACTGTTGCTATTCCCCGGAGCCGTCATGAACAACATCGAACTCAGTTCCCCGTCCGAGATGTCGGCCAGCGCCCGTGCTGCCGAGATCACGACCATCCTTGCGGCCGCCATCGTCCGCACCCAGCTTGCGCAGGCCGCCAAACAGAGAGAAGTTGACCTTGGCTTACTGCCCGACCAGCGCGTTCATACAACCCCTTATCAAGAAAAGAGGTTGTCATGAACGAAAAACAAGCATCCGTCGCCGCGCGCATCTCCGAGCTGTCGTGCCTGCCGATGGCCGAGCTCTGGACACTGTGGGATCGGTATTTCACCCGACGCCCGCCGTACCCGAACCGCACCCACGTTGAGTCCCGCATCGCTTACAAACTGCAGGAGGATGCATTCGGCGGCCTCGCGGTGGCCACACGCCAACGGCTCGAGGCCATTGGCGCGAAGCATTCCAAAATCAAACAGCGCGCCAAGCCTCGCGAGTTCAATTTCGCGCCGGGCACGGTGTTGCTGCGCGAATGGGGCGAGCGGGAACACAAGGTCACGGTATCTGCCACCGGCCAGTTTGAATACGAGGGTCGCCCCTTCAAGAGTCTGACCGCCGTGGCCCGGTACATCACCGGCGCGCGCTGGTCTGGGCCCTTGTTCTTTGGCTTGGCGCAAGGCGGTGTGAAATGAACGAACCAGTGCAAATCGCCTCCAGCAAGCCGCGTAAACGCTGCGCCGTCTACTGCCGAGTTTCATCGGACGAACGACTGGATCAGGAATTCAACTCCATCGATGCCCAGAGGGAGGCTGGCCACGCCTACGTTGCCAGCCAGCGGGCCGAGGGCTGGATTCCGGTGGCCGACGACTACGACGACCCCGGATTTTCCGGAGGCAATACGGATCGCCCGGGGCTGAAACGCTTACTGGCCGACATCCAGCGCGGCCTTGTCGACATCGTCGTCGTCTACAAGATTGACCGCCTCACGCGCAGCCTTGCCGACTTCTCCAAGATGGTCGAGGTGTTCGAGCGCCACGGCGTCTCCTTTGTGTCAGTCACGCAGCAGTTCAATACCACCACCTCGATGGGGAGGTTGATGCTGAACGTGTTGCTGTCTTTCGCGCAGTTTGAGCGGGAGGTCACCGGCGAGCGCATCAGAGACAAAATCGCGGCTGCCAAACGAAAAGGCATGTGGATGGGTGGTGTGCCGACACTGGGCTACAACGTCGAGAATCGCTTGCTTGTCATCAACGAAACCGAGGCGGCGGTGGTTCGCCGCATCTTTGAGCAGATGCTGACCATCGGCTCGCCGACGCAGCTTGCCGCCAACCTGACCGCCGATGGCATCACCACCAAAGCGTGGACGACGCAGGATGGCCAGATCCGCAACGGGACGCAGATCGACAAGAAATACATTCACAAGTTGCTGCGCAACCGTATCTTCCTTGGCGAGATTTCCCACAAGGGAAAGTGGTTCCCCGGCGTACACGCGGCCATCATCGACCACGGCCTGTGGGATCGCGTACACGAGGTGCTGGCCAAGGATTCGCACAGCCGCTCGGTGGCAACCAAAATACGGTCACGCACCGACGCGCTGTTGCGCGGCTTGCTTTACGCGCCGTCTGGCGAGCGGATGTACCCAACCTACTCGCGCAAGAACGGGCGTAAGTATCACTACTACGTGTCCAAGTCGGAAGCGCGGTTTGGCGCGCCGGGCAAGACTTACGAGCGCCTGCCTGCTCCGGAAATTGAGGCGGCGGTGATCGCGCAGATTCGCACCGTGCTCACCAGTCCGGAGTCGATTGCATCGGTGGTGCGTTTCATCCAGCGCAATGGTGCCCAGATTGACGAGGCGACCACGGTGATGGCGATGGGACGGCTGAACGACGTGTGGGAACAGCTGTTTCCGGCCGAGCGCCATCGGATTGCGAACCTGATGATCGAGCGCATCGACCTTGTCCACACCGGTGAGGTTCAGGGCATCAAGGTGAAGTGGCGCGAGATTGGCTGGAACGCGTTGATTGAAGAATTCGCGCCGAGCGGCATCGGTGCCGAAATGCTGGAGATCGAGGCCTGATGGACGACTCACTGGAAACCTTCGTGCCACTGGCATTCCGCCGTCGTGGTGCCCGGCGCGTGGTCACAGACGACCGGCACTTCCTCGACGTGACGCTGCTCGACGGACTGGCCCGGGCTTTCTATTGGCAACACCTGATCGATAGCGGCGCGATGCGCACCGGCTCCGAGATTGCGCGTGCAGAAGGACTGCATTGCTCGGTCGTGAATGAATTTCTGCGCATGACCTTGCTCGCGCCCGACATCATCGAACGCATGATGACTGGCAAGCAGCCACGCCGAATGCAATTGGTCTGGTTCAAGGGAAACCCGGTGCCTGTGGATTGGGTGGCGCAACGCCAGATCGTGCAACGCTTTGAGGAGGATGTATGAGCAAGAAGCACCGGGGTCGGTACCAGGGTGACGCGGTCACCTACCAATTGCCATCGCCCGCAGGCGGCGTCCAGCTGGAGACTTTCGTGCCCTGGACACTGGTCAAGCGGGGCTTGAGGAAGCAGATCATCACGCCGCTGGATGCGCCGCAGGAATTCATGGAGGAGGCGCGCCGGGAGCGGCAGGCCCGCGAGTCGGCGCAGGACACCGCACTGCTGCGCGCCCTAGGTCTGGCCTATCACTGGCAGCGCTTGCTGGACGAGCAGCGCGTGGGGTCGGTGGCCGAGATCGCGGAGGCCGAAGAGATCAACGTGACGCAGGTGCGCCGCCTGATGCGACTGGCTTTGCTGGCCCCGGCGGTTGTTGAGCAGTTGGTCGGGTCGTCGGAAACGGCGCTTGAGCAGTTGATGCGCTGCCCGTGGCCGACAGCGTGGCAAGACCAGATCAGGGTGCTCGCGCGCCCGGCGTGAACCATCACCCTCGTGCAAGCCGCCTCCGGGCGGTTTTTTTACGCCTTCTTGGTTCTCAGTCGCCGCCGGTACAGCAGTTGCCATTCACAACCCGCACCGCGCTAACCCGCATGAATGCTGGATGTGGGATCGAAAGCGCTCGCGAGGCAAACAGAGAAAACAGCGAGGAGAGAGGCTGAAAAAGTGCAGGAACTGGCGTAGTCGTGGAGGTGCCGCGCGCGAGGCAATGGCCCGTAACCACGCCAACACTGGCGCTCCGGGCAAAAAAAATCCCAACCGATAAGGGTTGGGATTTCAAATTATGGTGGAGGTGAGCGGGATCGAACCGCTGGCCTCGACGTTGCGAACGTCGCGCTCTCCCAACTGAGCTACACCCCCCCGATGAGGCAGTGGAAAGTATAGCAGCGGTATTTATCAGCGGCTTTAGGCGGTGTCCTGGCTTGAACCTGAACCTGAACCTGAACCCGCAGCGGCGCGGCACAGGCGGTCGTTCACCGCGCGCCAGGTTTCATTATCCGGTGGTGCGGCGACCAGAATCACATCGCAGCCAGCGGCATCGAGCTCGCGCAGTGTGGCGTAGAGGTCGTGGGCAAATTGCGAAAAGTCGGCGCTGGCGATACGGCGGATGAGGTGTTGATCAACGGGCAGGGGGGGCGATCGCTCGGGCGCTAAAACGGCCACACGCTGGCCTTCTTGAAGTGCGGCAGCGATTGCAGCGGGGAGCGATTCAAGCGCGCATAGTTGCAACGGAGTGCGCGGTGCGTAGTGTGCCGCCAGACTGCCGGAGACGCGCGGGGTGTGCATTGCATTATCGGTTTGCTGTGCGGCCTGGCTGTCATGCACCGGGGCATGCAATAACTGGCGCAGGGTATCCGCGCTGATGGCGCCGGGACGCAGAATGCGCGGGGTGGCTGATGTCATGTCGACTATCGTTGATTCAATGCCGACGGCGCACGGCCCGCCATCGAGAATCATGGCGACGTTTTTCTCACCCGATTCGCCGAGTTCTTCTTGCACATGTGCGGCAGTGGTCGGGCTGATGTGGCCGAATTTGTTGGCGGATGGGGCGGCGATGCCGCTGCCGAATTCGTGCAGCAGCGCCAGCGCGACAGGGTGGTTGGGCACGCGCACGCCAATGGTATTTTGTCCGCCGGTGACAAGATTAGGCACGGAGGGATGCCGTTTGAGTATCAAGGTCAGTGGCCCCGGCCAGCAGGCAGCGGCAAGTGTGTGTGCGGCGGCAGGGATGTCGATAGCCCAATCGCCAAGATGCGAGGCATCCGGCAGATGGACGATCAGCGGATGGTCTGCGGGGCGGCCTTTGGCGGCGAAAATTTTGGCCAGCGCGGTGGGATTGCGCGCATCCGCGCCTAATCCGTAAACGGTTTCAGTAGGGAAGGCGACGAGCTCACCGGCGTGCAGCAGCTGCGCTGCGCGTGTGACATCGTTCATCGCTTGATGGCGCGAAATCCGATGTCGTGGCGGTATTGCATGCCGTCGAAATGAATCGTGGCGAGCGCGGCGTAGGCGTTTTTTTGCGCGTCTTTGACGTTTTCTCCGAGCGCGGTAACGCACAACACGCGGCCACCGGCAGTGATGACTTGATCATTTTCCATGGTGGTGCCGGCGTGAAAAACGTGGCTGTCGGCGGCTGTCTCGGGCAGACCATGAATCACATCGCCCTGGCGCGGTGTGGCCGGGTAGTTGGCCGCGGCTAACACCACACCCAGGGCGACACGCCGATCCCATTCGGCTTCCACCTGATCCAGGCGTTCATCAATGGCGGCATCAATCAGGGTGATGAAGTTGCTTTTCAAGCGCATCATGATGGGTTGGGTTTCCGGGTCGCCCATGCGGCAGTTGAATTCCAGCACACGCAGGCTGCCATCCTTGCGGATCATCAGGCCGGCATAGAGAAACCCGGTATAGACAATGCCGTCGGCCGCCATGCCGTGGATGGTTGGCAATATCACTTCGCGCATCACGCGCGCATGAATTTCGGGGGTGACGACGGGCGCGGGTGAATAGGCACCCATGCCGCCGGTATTCGGGCCTGCGTCACCATCCTGCAGGCGTTTGTGATCCTGGCTGGTGGCTAGTGCCAACGCATGTTTGCCGTCCGCCATGACAATAAAACTGGCTTCTTCGCCGGTGAGAAACTCTTCGATGACTACGCGAGCGCCCGCAGTGCCCAGGGTGTTGCCGGACAACATGCTGTCCACCGCAGCGTGTGCCTCATCATTTGTCATGGCGACAACAACGCCTTTGCCTGCGGCCAGGCCATCGGCTTTGACCACGATGGGCGCGCCTTCCTGGTTAATGTAGGCGTGTGCTGCAGCGATGTCGGCAGGGGAGTCGGTGAAGGTTTGAAATTTCGCGGTAGGAATGTTGTGGCGAATCATGAAGCGCTTGGCGAAGTCTTTTGAGCTTTCTAATTGCGCGGCAGCTTGTGTTGGCCCGAAAATGCGCAATCCCTGCGCGCGGAAAAAATCCACAATGCCTGCGGCTAGAGGCGCTTCGGGGCCAACAATGGTGGCGTGAATTTTTTCGCGCTGGGCAAATGCCGCCAAGGCAGGAATATCCGTGAGCGGTAGATTGGTCAGCTCGGGTTCGCGTGCGGTACCGGCATTGCCGGGGGCAACGTAAATTTTTTGCAATCCCGGACTGCGCTGTAGCTGCCAGGCCATGGCGTGCTCGCGTCCGCCGGAGCCAATCACGAGTAGTTTCATGGGGCAGCTTTCGATGTTGAGGAGGGATAGCCGGGGTGCCACTTCAGCCAGAAAAAGAGGATGTTGCCAAAGCCCTTGCCACCGGGTACATAAGCCGCTTCAAGTGAGGTTTCGCGGTAGTCGATGGAACCGATGGGCAGGATGATGGGTGCGGGCGTGTAAGAGCCAATGTCACTGCGCGTGGTGAAGCCTGCGGTGTAACCCAGGCCAAAACGCGCGTTTTCACTCAGGCGCCAGTATTTTTTCCAGCCGTAACCGGCCAGCCACTCGGGCTTGAAATGGGAATCCTGAAAACCCATGGCATACAGGCCATGCCAGTTGCCTTTCTCGTCAAAGCGGCCATGACCATAGCCCAGGCCCAGGGTGTTTTCCTGAAAGCTATCGATTTTCTCTTTTGTATAGGCCCAGCGCATGTGATAGGTATGCATCGGCAAATAAAACTCCGGCGTACCTTCACGCGCGGTCGTCGTGACTTCATCCACGACGCGATCCAGCCAGCCCGGCAAGGCTGTATCAGCGGCGAGTGCGGGCTGGGCTGGTAAGGCAATAAGCAGCCCAGCAGCAATGGCAAGAGTACGCAGAAAGAGAAAGTGGTGCATTTTGAGATCTCCAGGTTAGTGACGGAAATGTCGCATGCCGGTGCACACCATGGCGATATTTTGCTCGTCTGCGGCAGCGATGACTTCGCTATCGCGCACTGAGCCTCCAGGCTGTATCACGGCAGTAGCACCCGCTTTGGCCAGCACATCAAGGCCGTCGCGGAAGGGAAAGAAGGCGTCGGATGCGACCACCGAACCAGCCACCGTCAGGCCGTTGTTTTCAGCCTTGATCGCGGCGATGCGCGCGGAATCCACGCGGCTCATCTGGCCGGCGCCGACACCGACAGTCATGCGATCCTTGCAATACACGATGGCATTCGATTTGACGTATTTGGCCACGCGCCAGGCGAACAACAGATCGCGCATTTCGTCCGCGCTGGGCTGGCGGCGGGTGACAACCTGGATGTCATTTGCCGTGATAAAGCCGTGGTCCGCCGTTTGCACCAGCAGGCCGCCGCCGACACGCTTGTAGTCGAAGGTTTGAGCTTGCGTCGCCGTGTCACCAGCGCCGACTTTTTTGATGATCAGCACACGCAGGTTTTGCTTGGCGGCGAACACGGCGCGCGCGGCAGGCGTGATGTCGGGCGCGATGATGACTTCGGCAAACTGGCCGGCAATCGCCTGCGCAGCGCTTTCATCAAGCGCCACGTTAAAGGCGATGATGCCGCCGAAGGCCGAGGTCGGGTCGGTCTTGAATGCCTTGCGATAGGCGGCTTCGGCATGGTCAGCCACGGCCACGCCGCATGGGTTGGCATGCTTGACGATGACGCAGGCGGTCTCACCGGCAAAGGCTTTGACGCATTCCCAGGCCGCATCGGCGTCGGCAATGTTGTTGTAGGAAAGTTCCTTGCCCTGGATCTGCTGGTAGCTGGCGATGCTGTCCGCCGGTGCGCCCGGCTCCTTGTAGAACGCGGCCTGCTGATGCGGGTTTTCGCCATAGCGGAGGGTTTCGACTTTATCGAACGCGAGTTGCAACTGGTTGGCGAACAGGCCGGGCTGATTGTTCTCGTCGAGCGAGGTCAGCCAGTTGGCGATTGCCGAGTCATAGCGCGCGGTGTGGGTGAAGGCTTTTTTCGCCAGCGCAAAACGTGTCGCATAGGCGATGCTGCCGCTGGTCTGGATTTCCGCCAGCACCGGCGCATAGTCGGCCGGGTCGGTGATGATGCCGACACCGCCCGCTGCATTGCCGTGATTCTTGGCCGCCGCGCGCACCATGGCCGGGCCGCCGATGTCGATATTTTCAATCGCGTCGTCCAGCGTGACATCGGGCTTGGCGACGGTTTCGCGGAACGGGTACAGGTTCACCACGACCAGGTCGATAGGCGCGATGCCGTGCGCGGCCATTGTTGCCAGATGTTCGGGCAGGTCGCGGCGACCGAGGATGCCGCCGTGCACTTTCGGGTGCAGCGTCTTGACGCGGCCGTCGAGCATTTCGGGAAAGCCGGTGTAATCGGCGACATCGGTAACCGGCAAGCCCGCATCGCGCAGCAGCTTGGCGGTGCCGCCGGTGGATAAAAGGGCGACGCCAAGTTGCGCCAGGCCGCGCGCAAAGTCGACGACGCCATGCTTATCGGAAACGCTGATCAGCGCTTGAGTGACTTTCATTGAAACCTCGAAGATGAATTACAAAAGTTTATGGTCTTGCAGCATGCGGCGTAGTGTGCCGCGACTGATGCCGAGAATTTCTGCGGCGACAGTTTGTTTACCTTCGGCTTGTTCCATGACCACTTCAAGTAGTGGCAGCTCCATGGTTTTGAGCAACATGTCGTACAGCGCGTGGGGTGTTTGTCCGTCCAGATCGCGGAAATAACGCTTGAGATTACGGCGTACGCAGTCAGAGATTTCGCTACTCATGCGGCTTGTGCCTCGACAAATTTTTCATCAAATAGAAGACGCTCGTTAGCCGCCGCCTGCGCATAAAAAAACTCATCCGTTGCCGCTAATTGTGCCACCGGATTTTGTATTTGGTTCATGGCGTGGCGAAAGTGTGCCGCGCTGGCAATGCCTTTGGTGTACCAGCTGATATGCTTGCGTGCAATTTTGACCCCGGTTTCTTCGCCGTAAAATTCATACAGATCCGCCAGGTGATGGCGCAGCACGGTATGAATTTCAGCTACCCGAGGGGGTGGCAAAATCTCGCCCGTGCTCAGGTAATGCGCAATTTCGCGAAAGATCCAAGGCCGCCCTTGCGCGGCACGGCCTATCATCACGCCATCAGCACCCGTGGTGTCGAGCACAAACTTGGCTTTTTGCGGCGTGGTGATGTCGCCATTGGCGATCACCGGGATGCGCACGAGTGATTTGACCAGTGCAATGGTGTCGTATTCGGCCTCGCCCATGTATTGGTCAGCGCGTGTGCGACCATGAATGGCGATGGCACGAATGCCGGATTCTTCGGCGATGCGGGCAATGGCCGGGGCATTTTTGTTTTCGCTATTCCAGCCCGTGCGAAATTTCAGCGTGACTGGCGTATTGGGCACGGCAGCTACCACGGCTTCGAGGATTTTGGCGACCAGCGCTTCGTGCTGCATGAGGGCTGAGCCAGCCATCACATTGCAGACTTTTTTAGCCGGGCAGCCCATGTTGATGTCAACAATCTGCGCGCCGTGATCGACATTGTATTGGGCTGCTTCTGCCATCATTTTTGGATCGGCCCCCGCAATCTGCACGGAAATCGGGCTGACTTCGCCGGTGTGGTTGGCGCGACGCAACGTTTTTGCACTGCCATAAAGCAAGGAATTGGAGGTGACCATTTCCGACACGGCAAAGCCCGCACCCAGTTGCTTGCACAGTTGACGAAAAGGACGATCAGTCACCCCGGCCATGGGCGCGACGAATAGATTGTTGCTCAACTGAAAGCCGAGAAAGTCCATGGTGCGGAAAGGTGAAAGCGATCAGAAGTGAGCCGGAATAGGGGGGGCAGATTCTAACGTAAAGCGGTCAAAATTTGAACAGTGACGAATAAATTACCGGGTTGCCTTATGTCACGCTTACCAGGCACGCGCACCGAAAATCATGCGCCGGGCAACAAAATTTTTCAGCGAGGGAAATAAGTCCAGTGCAAGCAGCCCCATGCCCCGGGCGTGGCGTACCGGCGGGGAGGTGGATGCAAAAATGTGGATGAGCGCATGGGTAAAGCCAATGGCGCCGCGCCGATCGAGCTGACGATGCCTGGCGTAAGTGGCGAGCAGCTGGGCGCAACCAAGGTCAGGGGCGTGGTGGAGCGTACGCGCGAGCTCCCACACATCACGCAAGGCCAGATTAAACCCCTGCCCGGCAACGGGGTGCAGCGTTTGTGCGGCATTGCCCAGCCAGACTTGACGTTCAGCCACGGTCTGTTGCCGGTAACGCAAGCCCAGTGGAAAGTGTTCACGTGGAGTGACAGAAGTGAATCGATGCCGTGCGCCAAAGCGCTGTTGCAGCAAGGCGAGAAAATCAGCGTCGCTCAGCGCGGTAATTCGTGCGGCGTCTGTCGCTGCGCAGGTGAGTACCACGGCGTAGGCATTACCCAGCGGCAGTAAAGCCACGGGTCCTTCCTCGGTGAAGCGTTCCCATGCGATGTGATGGTGCGGTTGTGCGGTGTGCGCCTGGCACAGCACGGCGTGTTGCGCGTAATCGTGCGCAGTTACGTCATGCACTGGGTCAGTGTCATGCACTGTGCCTTCCGCCCAGGCGGTGAGAGCAAACGCCGGCGTATCGCCAGCGCGCCTCGAAGGCTTGAGTCCGTCTCTGGAAAGTACCCTTGGGGTGCCGACTTTTTTCTGCTCGTGATACACAATGCCCGCATGACTTATCGCGGCTTCAAGCGTGGTGATTAATTCCTCTGCGGGTAACACCCAACCCAGTGGCTGAACCTCCATTTCGCTGGCACGCAGCAGTGTGCGCCCCAGCGCGCCACGGTGGGATATGTGGATGCGTTGAATTGATGTGGCGGCATGTTGCGGCCAGGCATTCAGCCACTCGAGAATTTGCCGCGAACCGTCAGAGAGTGCCAGCACGCGGGTGTCTTGGCGCACCTCAGCCTGGGTGCGTGCTTCAAAAATTTCTGCGGGGATGCCATGGTGGTGCAAGGCCAAGGCGAGTGCCATGCCGGTTGGTCCACCCCCCGCAATCGCCACCATTCGGCGGTGATTGCGGGGGGTAATCCACTGGTCTTCCCTTCGATCTCCTTCCTGCGGAAGCGGATGATTGATCGGGGCTGCGCTAGCCATGGGCGATGGTATCGAGGGCATTGCGGTTTAGCCGACAGGGGTGTCTCGCATCAAGGCTTCAATGTCGGCGATGGTTTTGGGCACGCCGCCCGTGATGATGTCGCAGCCGTCGGTGGTGACTACCGCATCATCTTCAATGCGCACGCCAATGTTCCAGAAGGCTTCGGGCACATCCTTGGCGGGGCGAATGTAACAGCCGGGCTCGATGGTCAGGACCATGCCGGGTTGCAGCGGCGTCCATTGTTCGCCCTGCCGATAGCTGCCTGCATCGTGTACGTCCTTGCCCAGCCAATGGCTGGTGCGATGCATGAAAAACTTCTTGTAGCTTTCTGTCTCGATGACTTCGCTTAATGACCCGCTCAGCAGATGCAAGTCGAGCATGCCTTGCGCGAGCACGGTGAGCGCGGCCTCATGTGGTGTGAGAAAGCTGGCACCGGGTTTTACGGCGGCAATGGCGGCGAGCTGGGCATCCAGCACCAGCTGATAAATCGCCGCTTGCGCAGCAGAAAAACGACCATTCACGGGAAAGGTGCGCGTGATGTCCGCCGCGTAACCATCGAATTCTCCTGCGGCATCAATCAGTAATAAATCGCCATCACGCAGGGGTTGATCATTGCCGACATAATGCAGCACGCAGGCATTCGCGCCACCCGCGACGATGGATGTATAGGCCGGTGCGACACAACCATGGCGGCGGAAGGTATGCAGGAGTTCAGCTTCCACTTCATATTCATGGCGCCCTGGTTTGGTAAAGCGCATGGCGCGCACATGGGCCTCGGCAGCAATTTCGCCCGCGCGTCGCATCAGGGCGAGCTCGCTGGCGTCTTTTATCAAGCGCATGGCATCCAGTTCAACACGCACATCGCGTATCACGGTGGGGGCGGATTTTCCCGCGCGGGCTTGGGCGCGCACGGCATTCAACGCCGTGGTGATGCGCGTATCCCAGGCGGCATCTTGTCCTAGCGAAAACCATAGGGCAGGTTGATCGGCGAGTAGTTCGGCCAATTGGCTATCGAATGCGCTGATCGGGAAAGCGTCATCAAAGGCAAAGAATTCTTTTGCTGCTTCCGGCCCGTAGCGAAAACCATCCCATGTTTCGCGCTCGGGATTTTTTTCCCGGCAAAAAAGCAGGCTTTGCGCTGAATGGTTTTGTGCAGAAACGACAATGATCAGCGTCGCTTCAGGCTCGTTAAAGCCGGTGAGATATTGAAAGTAACTGTCCGCACGAAACGGAAAGTGTGCGTCACGATTGCGCACTTGCTCTGTTGAGGTGGGGATCACGGCAACACCACCGCCCGCCTGCTGCATGCGAGTAATGAGAGCAAGTCGGCGCTGATGATGCGCTGCGAAGCGGGTACTTTTTGGTGGTGTGTTATCCATGTCGGTGATTATAGTGATCGCGAATGTTGTGTCAGCAGTGCATCCAGTTCGGCGAGTCGTTCGGGTGTGCCAACGTCTATCCAGCGGCCTGGATGTCGTTCGCCGGAAACCTGGCTGTCTGCCATGGCTGCGCGTAACAGCGGCGCGAGCTTTGCGGGCTGGCCGCGCGCGACCGTGCTGAATAATGCCGGGCGATAAACGCCGATGCCGGCGAAGGTGAGCTTATTCGCCGTGTCGTCAGCGCGCCCCGAAGGCTTGAGTCCGTCTTTGGAAAGTACCCTTGGGGTGCCGACTTTTTCGTTAACTCGTCCATTATTCAACGCAAAATCCCCTTGCGGATGATGCGCCGGATTATCGACCAGCACCAGATGCGCGATGTCGCTTTCCGCCAGGCAGGTTGTCGCCCGCGCAAGATCCCAATCGCAGAAGATGTCGCCATTGATAACCAGGAAAGGCGCATCGCCAAGCAGCGGCAGTGCGTTGGCAATACCGCCCGCAGTTTCCAGCGCGCCTGCAGGTTCGGGCGAATAACGTATCGACAGCCCCCATGCTGCGCCGGTTTGCAGGGCCGCTTCGATCTGCGCGCCGAGATGCGCGTGATTGATGATGACTTCGCGGAATCCTGCTGCCGCCAGGCGTTGCAGATGCCAGGCAATCAGCGGCTGGCCACCGACGGATAAGAGCGGTTTGGGGCAGGTATCCGTCAATGGCCGCATGCGTTCGCCGCGTCCGGCAGCGAGGATCATGGCTTTCATCAGAAGGTGTAGCCGTCCTGCTGCACTTGCCCGGATACTTGATCGAGCAGCTTGAGAATTGGCTTTAGCCCGGCGTAACGTTCGCAGGTTTTGCGCACATATTGTTCAACGACCGGCAGGTCTTTAAGATAACCGTCTTTGCCATCGCGGTGATAAAGGCGGGCAAAAATGCCCAGCACCTTGAGGTGTCGTTGCAGGCCCATCCACTCGTAACTGCGGTGGAATAGTGCGAAATCTGTCGCGACAGGCAGGCCAGCCTTGCGCGCCTGTTCCCAGTAACGCACCAGCCAGTCGAGCGTGGTTTCTTCATCCCAGGTGATGTAGGCATCCTTGAACAGCGAGGCCAAGTCGTAACTGATCGGGCCATACACGGCATCCTGAAAATCGATGATGCCGGGATTCGCACCGTCGGCCAGATGCATCAGGTTGCGCGAGTGGTAATCACGATGCACGAACACACGCGGCTCGGCGAGGTTGATTTTGAGGATGTATTCGAAAGCCGTATCCAGTTCGGTGCGCGCGGCATCGTCCAGCTTCAGCCCGTGATGGCGGATGAGATACCACTCGGGGAACAGGTCGAGTTCGCGGCGCAGCAATGCGTGATCGTAATCCGGCAATACGCCGGGTCGGCTGGCCTGCTGGATGTTCACCAGCGCGGTGATGGCGTCGCGGTATAGCGCGGTTGCATTATCGGCATTGAGCACCGACAGATAGGTGGCATTGCCCAAATCGGAAAGCAGCAAAAAGCCGCGCTCAATATCCTGCGCCAGCACTGCGGGTACATGCGCCCCGGCCGCGCTGAACAGTTGCTGCACATGCAGCCAGGGACGGCAGTCCTCGTGCGCGGGCGGCGCATCCATCACAATCAGCGTGGCGCCATCGTCCAGCGTGACGCGAAAATAGCGCCGGAAGCTGGCATCAGCCGATGCGGGAAGCAGGGAGAATTCACGCCCCGGCCAAAGCGCCGTGAGCCAATCGATAATCTGTTGCTGACGTTCCATAGCGGGCGGGGATTTTTATATAGAGTTGATGTAAGCGCAGAAACTTGCGCAAAAACCCGTGGCGAAGTCCTTCGGCAGGGGTGCAGTGTTAGAATTCAAAATTCTAGCATCGGTCAGCAAAGTGTTTATTCAGCACTACTGTGCCGCTACATTCTGATAAAAGACACGGCATGCTTTTTTGCAATCGCGAACCATTCTATCGACGACACCTCATTGCCTTGTTATCACTGGGTGTGAGCCTTTTGGGTGCGGCCTCTGCCGCACGTGCGGCAGAGGCGCTACCGAAGCTGCAGGTTGATCCGGCACTGTTGGGCGGGGGAGCGTCAACCCCGGCGGCCACGCCAACAGAAGCGCCAGTGCGATTGGCAATTCCAGCGACAGCCCCCGCTACCACCCCAGTTCCAGCGACAACCCCAGTTCCCGCTGTAGTGGCTACGCCACGTGCCATCGTCGTGGCGGCTCCCGCGCGTAAAGAGGTTGCAAAAGTTGCGGTTGCTAAAGTTGCAGCTACCCCAGTCGCCACAGCCAAATCCTTGCCTTCTTTGCTCGTTGATCCTGCGCTGTTGGGCGGTCGCGAGGCCACACTTTTGGCTGTGCCAGCACCTACCTTGCGCAAGCCGCCTGTGGTGGCCGCGCAGCCCGATTTAACGCCAACGTATTCAGCGCACGTGGCCGCTGGCGTGTTGCCAGGGCCGAGTCTTAGAGCAACCGGCCGCCTTTTGGCGCATGCCACAGAGCCGGGTGAGCAGTTGCCTACCTTCATCACGGCGGACAACATGACTGGCCAAACGGATGAAAAAATGGTGGCCGAAGGTAATGTTGAATTGCGTCGCCGCGGTGCAGTGCTGAAAAGTGATCGTCTGACACAATGGCAAGCGACCGACGAGGTGGAGGCCGAAGGCCATGTGGATTTGACCAACGAAGGGGATCGTATTCGCGGACCCAAGTTGCGCATGAAGCTGGGTGATAACACAGGCTTTTTCGAGCAACCGGAATACCAGATACGGCGTCCGCAAACCGGCACGCCACCGATATTGTGGGCGGCCGGTGAAGAGCCTGCCGGGCAGCTGACTACCGGCCAGGGGGTTGCTTCACGCATGGATTTTGAAGGCAAGGGAAAGTACCACCTGAAAGATGCCACGTACAGCACCTGCACGCCAGCGGCAGGCAGCGACCCCGATTGGTTTGCGCGTACCTCCAGTTTGCGTCTTGACTATACCGAGCAAGAAGGCGTGGCAAGAAATGCCACGTTGCTTTTCAAAGGCGTGCCTATTTTGTATTCGCCGTGGCTGAGTTTCTCACTCAATAATGAGCGGAAAAGCGGCTTGCTGACGCCAACGATAGGCTCCACGACGCGGGGTGGTTTTGAGTTCACTCAGCCGTTTTACTGGAACATCGCACCCAACATGGACGTCACCATTGCGCCGCGTGTTATCGCTAAGCGCGGGGTGTTATGGAATGGTGAATATCGGTATCTTGAGCCCACCTACAGTGGTACCTTGTTAGGCCAGCTGCTGCCCAATGACAGGCTGGAAGACAAGCGCCGCAGCGCTTATTCGGTAACGCACAATCAATATTTTGGCCAAGGCGTGAGTGGTTCATTGAATCTGAATGGGGCATCTGACGGCACTTACTTCAGTGATCTGGCCAATAGCTCGGCCATCATTGCGCAAACCAATTTGTTGCGTCAGGGCACCTTAAGTTATGGTGCGAGCTGGTGGTCAGCCAGTGTGCTCGCGCAAAGCTATCAAACGTTGCAAGACCCGGCTTTGCCGCCCGTGGTCACGCCTTATAAACGGCTGCCGCAAATTAACGTGAATGCCAACCGGAGTGATTTGCCTTTGGGCATGAGCTTTGCGTTTGCTGGCGAGAATGTGAACTTCAGGCATCCCACACTGACCGAAGGCCGACGCTTTACGCTGTATCCGCAAATTTCATGGCCCCTGCAAACTGCAGCGTTTTTTGTTACGCCAAAAATCGGTGTGCACTCAACCCGGTATCGGTTAGATAAACAAGCGCTGGGTGTGCCAGATAACATCACACGGAATGTGCCTATCGCCAGTGTGGATGGTGGGGTGACATTCGAGCGGCCACTGGATTGGTTTGGCACAGCGCTAACGCAAACGCTAGAACCCCGGCTGTTTTATTTATATATTCCTGAGCGAGATCAAAGTCAGATTCCGGTGTTTGATAGCGCGTTGTCAGATTTTAATTTTGCACAGATTTTTTCAGAAAATCGCTATGTCGGTGGGGACAGAATCAATGATGCCAATCAGTTAACAGGCATGCTGACTTCGCGTCTGCTTGATCCGAACAATGGCGCTGAAATTCTGCGTGCGTCTTTTGGGCAACGGATTTACTTCACCACGCAGCATGTAGGCTTGCCTGGTGAGGTTTTGCGTGACGACCGGCAGACGGATCTGCTGGGCGCATTTTCCGGGCGTGTGCTGCCCAAGACTTATGTTGATGCTGGTGTGCAGTACAACACACGACTAGGCCAAATGGAGCGATTCAATATCAGTGGCCGCTATCAACCTGAACCGGGCAAACTGTTGAATACAGGCTATCGCTATACGCGTGATCAACTCGGCCAATTTGATATTTCCGGCCAGTGGCCAATCAGTGGTGGCTGGCATGGCGTGGGCCGCTATAACTATTCGACCAGAGAAAAGCGCTTGGTGGAATCTGTTGCCGGGCTAGAGTATGACGGCGGTTGCTGGGTTGGTCGGGTGGTTGTACAACGGTTGGCAACCCAGACAGAGCGGGTGAATTCGTCGCTCTTTTTCCAACTTGAATTGAACGGTTTTGCACGGCTTGGCTCTAACCCCCTGGAGCTGCTGAAACGGGCGGTTCCCGGTTATGGTGTCATCAATCGAAACACGGATTCGCTTGATGATTCCTTTGCTCCCTGAACCTAGATAGTGAGTATCTTTATCATTCTATGAACATTCGTTCCCCATTCGCGGTTTTTCTTATCGTCATTACTGCGCTACAGCTGCCTATATTTGCTCATGCGCGATCAACCAATCCGGTAGAAGTGGACCGCATTGTGGCGGTGGTCAATGATGAAGTCATTACCATGCAAGAGCTGCAGAGCCGTCTGGCCAGTATTGAGCGCCAGATGCGCGAACAGAATGTGCCGCTGCCCCCGAAAAACGTGATTGAGCGACAAATGCTGGACCGCATGATTTTTGATCGGGTGCAGTTGCAAGAAGCTAAAGAAAGCGGGCTTGGCGTGACAGATGGTGAGCTGGAAGACTCGATCCAGCGTATTGCTGAAAGTAATAAATTAACCTTGACTGCTTTTCGTGCGGCACTTGAAAAAGACGGTGTGAGTTGGATTAAGTTTCGTGAGGAGATCCGCAGCGAAATCACGCTGGCACGCCTTCGCGAACGAGAAGTTACCCGCCGTGCTTCCATATCGGATGGTGAAATCGAGAACTACATCAACAATCCCGACAGCGGCGCTAAAAGTGACAACGTTGCGGTCAATGTATCGCATATCGTGTTGCGCCTCCCGGAAAACCCTACACCGGATCAGTTGATGCGCATTGGTGCGCGTGCGCAGTCGGCGTTGGATCAGATTCATCGCGGAGAAGATTTTGCAAAGATTGCCGCCAGTTTTTCGGAGGCACCTGATGGACTCAAAGGCGGCTCTTTGGGGCTGCGTCCGCTGGATCGTCTGCCCGAGCTTTATGCGGATACCGTAAAAAAATTACAGCCAGGTGATGTGAGTGAAGTTCTGCGCAGCCCGGCAGGTTTTCATATTATTAAATTAACGGAAAAACGCAGTGGGGAAACTAACCCATTGGCCGTTGCCGCCAAGCAAACACATGCTCGACATATTCTGATCAAGGTGAATGAGCTGGTCTCTACCGCAGAGTCTGAGCACAAAATAGCAACGCTGAAAGAGCGGTTGGATAACGGTGCTGATTTTGCTGAGCTGGCGCGTCAGTATTCAAATGATTTATCTGCTTCCAAAGGCGGCGATTTGGGTTGGTTATACGCGGGAGATACGGTTCCCGAGTTTGAAGCGGCCATGGATGCCCTGAAAATTAATCAGATCAGTGCGCCCGTACAGTCCCCCTTTGGCTTTCACCTGATCCAGGTTCTTGAGCGGCGCACCGGCGAATTGAGCATCGAGCGTCAGCGCATGATTGCGCGTCAAGTGTTGCGCGAACGCAAAGCCGACGAGGTGTATCAGGACTGGGCTCGGCAACTGCGAGACCGCGCCTATGTTGAAGACCGGCTCGAAGACCTTTAAGCCGATTGTCGTTACCTCGGGCGAGCCCGCCGGTATCGGGCCGGAGCTCTGCCTCCAATTGGCCATGCGTGCATGGCCTGTGCCCTTGGTGGTGCTCGGCGATCGGGATTTATTAGCCAGCCGTGCGCGCGTGCTCGGGTGGGATATTGGGGGGCTGAATATTCTGCACCTGCCACTGGTCGCCCCAGCCATTGCCGGGCAGCCGAATGTGGCCAATGCCCACTATGTGCTGCAACTGCTGGACAGGGCGCTGGCGGGTTGCGTTGCGGGCGAGTTTTCGGCCATGGTGACGGCTCCCGTGCATAAGGGCATCATCAACGATGCAGGAATTGCGTTTACCGGGCATACAGAATATCTGGCCGAACACACAGGCACCCCACGTGTTGTGATGCTATTGGCGGGTGCCGGGTTGCGCGTGGCATTGGCAACGACGCATTTGGCGCTCAAAGATGTCCCAGCGGCTATTACACAGGCCAGCCTGGAATCAACATTGCGCATTTTGCATCATGATCTACAGAGCAAATTCGGCATCGTCCAGCCGCGCATTCTGGTTGCCGGGCTCAACCCGCATGCGGGTGAAGATGGGCATATGGGACGTGAAGAAATTGATGTCATTATCCCGGTGCTGAATCGGCTGCGTGCAGAAGGCATGCAGCTCGCAGGCCCACTGCCGGCGGATACCTTATTTACCAAAAATGTACTTGCCGGGTCTGACGCGCAACTCGCGATGTATCACGATCAAGGCTTGGCCGTGCTCAAGTACGCCGCCTTTGACGAAGGCATCAATGTCACCCTGGGGTTACCGATTATTCGCACCTCGGTTGACCACGGGACAGCCTTTGATCTGGCGGGAACAGGCAAAGCGTCAGCGAACAGCTTGTTTGCTGCCGTGGATGCTGCCATAGACATGACTGAGCGACGCATCTGACATGGCTAATCCTGCAAATAAAAAAACAAGTCAATCCTCAAGCCAACTGCGCGGCCATGTGGCGCGCAAACGATTCGGCCAGAATTTTCTGGTGTCCACCGCGATCATTCAGGAAATTGTCGATGCCATTGCGCCACGCGCGGGTGAAACGGTGGTTGAAATTGGCCCCGGGTTGGGGGCGTTGACTGAGCCCTTGCTTGCACGCATCGACCATCTGCAGGTGGTGGAAATTGATCGTGACCTGATTGCGCGCCTGCGTCAACGCTGGCCTGCCGAGCGTCTCACCGTGCACGAAGGGGATGCGCTGGCCTTTGATTTTTCTGCGCTCAAGAGCGCCGGGCCCTTGAAAATCGTGGGCAATTTGCCGTACAACATTTCCAGCCCCCTGCTGTTTCACCTGAGCGAGAGCGCAGCGGTGGTGCATGACATGCACTTCATGCTGCAAAAGGAAGTAGTGGATCGCATGGTGGCAGAACCCGGCAGTAGCGACTTTGGTCGCTTATCCGTTATGTTGCAATATCGCTATCACATGGAATGCTTGTTCACCGTGCCACCGGATGCGTTTGAGCCGCCCCCTAAAGTGATGTCGGCCATTGTGCGCTTGATTCCTCGTGATAAGAAAAAAGTCGGCACCCCAAGGGTACTTCCTTCGGGGCGCGCTGGCGACACGGCGCAGGGTGTCGCGCAGGGTGCCGAAAATGACACGGCAAAAGACGAAGCACTCTTCGCGCGCATCGTCGCAGCCGCTTTTGGTCAGCGACGAAAAATGCTGCGCAACACCTTGCGTGGTTTTATCGATGAAGCAGGTTTAACCGCACTGGGCATCTCGCCTACAGCACGTGCAGAAGAGCTTGGCGTGGGTGAGTATGTGCGCCTGGCCAATGCGCTAAAAAATAGCTGATCCCGCTACCATGAACCTGAATTTTAAATGGTCACCAATACCATGAAGATTGCTACCTGGAATGTGAATTCTTTGAAAGTGCGCCTGCCGCATGTGCTGGACTGGCTCGCCGCAACGCAGGTGGATGTCCTGTGTGTGCAGGAAACCAAAATGGAAGACAAAGTATTTCCCTATGCCGAGCTTTTGTCTGCCGGGTATCACGCGGTCCATAACGGACAGAAAACCTACAATGGGGTTGCCATCCTGTCGCGCAGTGAAATGACTGATGTAGCGTTTGATATCCCTGCGTTTGAGGACACGCAAAAGCGCGTGATTGCCGCGACCGTCGACGGTGTGCGCATTGTTTGCGGCTATATGCCGAATGGGCAAGCCGTTGGCTCGGAAAAATATGCCTACAAGCTGCAATGGTATGCAGCCTTGACGCGTTGGCTCCAGCAAGAGATTGCGCAGCATCCGCGATTAGTCCTCTTAGGCGACTTTAATATCGCACCGGAAGATCGCGACGTGCATGATCCCGCCGCCTGGAAAGACCAGATTTTATGCAGCGAGCCAGAGCGCGCAGCACTGCGTGATTTGCAAGCGCTGGGTCTGGCCGATGCGTTTCGGCTGTTTGATCAGCCCGAAAAAATATACTCCTGGTGGGATTATCGGCAGATGGGTTTTCGGCTCAACCGAGGTTTGCGCATCGATCATATTTTGCTCACGCCTGCGCTGGCAAGCGTGTGCCGCACCTGTGTGATTGACAAAGCGCCACGAAAGCTGGAACGCCCGTCCGACCATGCGCCGGTGATAGCCGAGTTTTAAAAAATCAATTCATGCCATTTCAGATGGTGTCATCGCGCAGCATCTGGCGCAGTTTGAATTTCTGAATTTTTCCCGAAGGCGTCATGGGCATCGCGTCCAGCGCAATCAAGCGCTCGGGGATGTATTGCAGGGTGATTTTCTGTGCTTTTAAAAAACCGACAACCGAAGGCAAATCCACGCTTTGCCCCGGCTTGGTGGTAACAATCGCACAGGCGCGTTCGCCGAGTCGATCATCCGGGTAGGCGACGATGGCCACCATGGCGATGGCGGGGTGGCGATACAACATGGTTTCAATTTCAGCGACCGGGATATTTTCACCGCCACGGATGATCACATCCTTGCTGCGTCCGGTAATGCGAATATAGCCCGCTGCATCGAGGCGCGCCAAGTCTCCCGTGTCAAACCAGCCATCGGCGTCGGTGGTATTCAGATGCGGGCGTTTCAAGTAGCCGCCAAAGTTGGAGCAGGCACGAACCAGGAGCTTGCCTGGCACGTCAGGCGGGAGCGTTACCCCATCGTCATCGACAACTTTTACTTCCGCGCCTGGCAAGGGGCAGCCGTCGCTGGTGAATGAGCGCTCGTCATCATCGAGCCTGGTCAGCGTGACCGCGCCGTTTTCCGTCATGCCCCACGCGGCGACAATGTGCGCATCCATGGCTTGACGTGCCTGTTCGACCAGTGGCCCCGGAATGGGCGTGCCAGCACAAAGAAAGATGCGCAGCGTGGTAACACTGCTGCCTGATTCAGTGACAGCCTTGGCGAGATCCGTCAAGAAGGGAGTGGAGGCCATCGTGAACGTAATGCCATGCTCATTGATCAACTGCACCGCCGTCTTGGGGTTCCAAACATCTTGCAGTACCGCAGAGGCTTGCAACATGATGGGCATCATCATGCCGTACAAAAAACCTGTTTGATGCGCCATCGGCGAGGCAGCCAGAATGACATCCGTCGCGCCCATGTGCATTCGTTCTGCATAAGGAATGATGTTCGATATTGTCGTGTTCGCGGAGTGCATCACGCCCTTGGGTTCGCCCGTGGTGCCTGAGGTATACAGCAGTTGCGTGATGTCATCCGGGCCGGGCCGGTGACGGCTCAATATCTCCTCGGTATCCGGTTCTTCTTCCCATGCGTGCCCGCTGAGCAGTGCTTCAAAGCTATTGCCGTTACTGCCGCCGACAATCACGATGTGTTGCAAAGCGGGCAGCGTTGGTTGCAGGGCCATCGCCATCTCTTCATAGTTGAAGCTGCGGAATAGTTTGGGGGTAATGAGAACTTTTGCTTCGCCATGCTTGAGCATGAGCGACAACTCGTGCTCGCGAAAAATAGGCATCAGCGGATTCATCACGGCGCCAATGCGCGAGCAGGCCAGATAGGTTAGCGTGAACTGCCACCAGTTTGGCAGCTGGCAGGCCACTACATCATTGCGGCTGACACCTAAGCGAGACAAGCCGATGGCGATGCGGTCGGCCATTGTGGCTAATTCGCGATAGGTGAAGCGCGTGATTTCATCGGATTCAGTTTTTACAGCGGTGAGGGCGATTTTGTCAGGAAATTTTTCTACGCAGGCTGCCAGGCCATCATTGATAGTTCTATCGTGCCAAAAGCCTTTTGCAATGCACGCAGCGCGGCGGGGTAAAAGCATGACAGCGTCGAATTCCATGAGTTATCTCCTGTAGGTTTTTATTTTTAAACCAATGATCTGCTTATTCAGTCATAAATTACACGGGTACGGCAGCACGTCCCGCACGGGTGCGAGCAATCACGGTTTTCATGATTTGGGCGGTGCCATCACCCAACTGAAAACCCAGTACATCACGCAGCCTTTGTTCCATCGAGCCGCGGTCATAGCCCCCATGACCGAACGTCAGCAGGCACTGATGGACGACATCGTAAGCCAGCTTGGGCGCCCACCATTTGCACATGGCTGCTTCCGCCGTGTGCGGTGCCCCCTTGTCTTTGAGCCACAGGGCTTGCAGGCAGAGTAGTCGTGCTGCCACCACCTGGGTGTCGAAATCTGCCAGCGGGTGAGTTACGCCCTGAAAGGCTGAAATAGGCTGGCCAAAAGCTTTGCGTTGAGTTATATAGGCCCAGGTTTCTTCGAGGGCAACACGGGCGACTGCCAGTACTTGCAGGCCAATCAAGGCACGTGAAAAATCAAAGCCGCGCATGACCTGTACAAAGCCTTTTCCTTCTTCACCGAGCAGATGATCGACGGGTACTTTCACATTTTCAAAGAACAGCGAACCGCGGCCAATGGCGCGTTGGCCGTGACAGTCAAATCGGGTGCGGGTAATGCCCGGCAAATCCATCGGCACCAGAATGGCAGACACCCCATGCGCACCCGAATCCACGGACCCCGTGCGGGCGAACACCACTACGGCATCTGCTTGGTCGGCTGCTGAAATCGAGGTTTTCTCTCCGTTGATTACGTAGTGGTTGCCGACGCGTTCCATTTTCAGACGCAGATTCGCGGCGTCCGAGCCACCGCCCGGCTCGGTCAGCGCTACTGCCAGCAGTATTTCACCTTGCGTGAGTTTGGTGAGCCAGGGTTTGACGACTTCAGGTTTGCCGTGGTGCGCAAGAATCTGCCCATTTAACGAGGCCAGCAGATTGATATAGGAAATGCTCAAATCAGCACGCGCAATTTCTTCGTGAATAATCCCTGCGGCCAGGCACCCCAAGCCTTGGCCGCCATGCTGCTCTGGCAATTCGGGCGCGATGAAACCCAGCCGCCCCATCTCACGCATTAGCGTGCGATCCAGCACGCGGGTTTGGTCGCGCTCTAAAAAGCCAGGCGCGACGCGCTCGGTGGCAAAGCGACGGGCTTGTTCGGCTAGTATCGCAAGGTCTTCATCAATGTAAGGATTCATTATCTCTCCTGCGGGAATTCAAAAGCCGAATGCAGGGATGCGTTCGACATTCAGCCGTGGGGCGTTGGCAAATGGCGCCTATTGGCACTAATAAAAATCACTTGGCATATTTGCGGAAGTCAGGTTTACGCTTTTCCAGAAAAGCCTTGACGCCTTCACGTGATTCTTCGGTTTCGTAGTAAAGCTTTAGCGCGTACATGCCCATGCCGGCAATGCCTGCCTGGTGTGCGGTATCCATATTGAATGAGCGTTTGGCAATGGCAATCGCGGTAGGGCTTTTTTCCATGATTTCAGCGCACCATTTGTCCACTTCCGCATCAAGTTGATCGTGCGGTACGACTGTATTCACCAAGCCCATGGCCAATGCTTCGGCAGCTGGGTAGCGACGGCATAAATACCAGATCTCGCGCGCTTTTTTTTCACCCACAACGCGGGACAGAAATGCCGTGCCATAGCCAGGATCGACTGAGCCGACTTTTGGTCCGACTTGGGCGAAGGTGGCTTTCTCTGATGCAATGGTGAAGTCGCAAATGGTGCACAGCACGTTGCCGCCGCCCACCGCATAGCCTTGTACGCGAGCAATCACAGGTTTGGGCACATCGCGAATCGCGTTATGTAGCTCCTCAACCGGCAGGCCGACCGTGCCACGGCCGTCATATTGGCCTTCATGCGCGGACTGATCGCCCCCGGTGCAAAACGCTTTTTCCCCCGCCCCGGCCAGCACGATCACGCCAATGTCGTGGGTGTAGCCTGCCTTGTTAATCGCGTGGATCAACTCATCACACGTCTTACCGCGAAAGGCATTCATTTTTTCGGGCCGGTTGATGGTGATCCACGCCGCGCCGTTGCGTACTTCATACAGAATATCTTCGTAGTTCATGTGCCAATCCTCTGGTTAAATTGAAAAGGGGGAGAGAATAATTTTGATGAGTGAATAAACCCCGTGGTGATGCCTAAATTGAAGCTGATTTTTTATGGGTAATGACTCCGATGCCGCATTAACTTTCGCGGTCTATCCATGACGATTTTTCGCCGACTTTACTTATTATCGGCACATATTACTGTGAAATACTTTTTATTCAAACGGACTGACTCAGCGGTTGCTGGTAGTTTGCAGTAACTAGGGTGATACAGTGCTAAACCTTATCGGCATGCACTGTGAGCAAATTCAAAAGAGCATTTTCAAAGCGAAATTTTCGCCCTGTCTTGACTCAACCTATTCTATGCGCGACACCCATGATCACTCTGAAAGCAGCCATGGCCATGGGCATACCCACGGCGCAGCATCGTTCAATCGCGCTTTCATTATTGGCATAACGCTGAATGTTGTGTTTGTCATTATCGAAGTCTTCTACGGCTGGCATGCCGGATCACTGGCCTTGCTGGCAGATGCCGGACATAATCTTTCAGATGTCGCCGGTCTGTTGCTGGCCTGGGGCGCTGTGGCCGCTGGCAGACGAGAGCCCGATGCGCGACACACGTATGGGTGGCAACGCGCATCCATTCTCGCGGCATTTACCAATGCCGTTTTATTGTTGGTCGCCATGGGGTCGCTCATGTGGGAGGCGGCGCATCGCTTGCATTCACCGGTGCCTGTCGAGGGGATGACGGTAATCGTGGTGGCTGCCATCGGTGTAGTGATCAATGGCGTTACCGCCGCACTCTTCATGGCCGGGCGCGAGCATGACATCAACATTCGCGGCGCGTTTGTGCACATGGCTGCTGATGCATTGGTATCCCTCGGTGTTGTATTTGCGGGCATGTTGTATCTGTGGCAAGGCTGGGCCTGGGTTGATCCGGTAACCAGTCTGGCCATTGCACTGGTGATCATCATGAGTACCTGGGGCTTGTTTCGTCAGTCGCTGCATTTGTTGTTTGACGGTGTACCCGATGGGATTGATCTTGCCGCCGTGGATGCCTTGTTGCGCAGCCAGCCCGGTGTGACGGAGGTGCATGACTTGCATGTCTGGGCGATGAGCACAACAGAGTGCGCTCTAACGGCTCATCTTGTGATGCCCGCCGGACATCCGGGAGATGCGGCGCTTGAGGCGATAGCTGGCGCATTGCAACGTGATTTTTCGATTACACATCCTACCTTGCAAATTGAACTTGAAAGTCACGACCATGGTTGTCACGCAACAATCACTTGATTAAAAAGCCGACGCTGGTGATACAGAGAATACAATATGGCAAATACATTTTAAAAGGAGAAAATCTTGACTACTGAATCAAACAATCCCCGTGAATTGGCTGTTATGGTGGGTGCTACCGGCGCGTTAGGAAAATTTGTCGCACGTCGGCTGGTGGCTTCAGGCCTGGATCTGTTGGCTGTCGGACGATCAGAAGAAGAGCTCAAGTCGCTGAGCGAGAGCTCCCCTCATATTCGTTATTGCGTGGCGGACATCAGTGAGGACTCCTCTATCGAGACAATTGCGCAACACGTGGATAAAACCGTGCGCATGGCCATTCATGCGCCGGGCGTGCCGGTGGCCGGTGGCGTGTTGGAGGCGAGCCCGCTGGTGTTGGGACAGGCGGTCAACATTAAAGCCGGAGGCATGCTGCGTCTTTTTCGCGCGGTGGAAAGCCACTTGGTGCGTGGCTCGCGGCTCGTTGCCGTAGGCGGGCATTACGGTTTTGAGCCCACAGCTTATGCTGCAACAGCAGGTGTGGCCAATGCCGCGCTCACTAATTTAATGCGCCAGTTGAGCTGGGCACTGGGCGACCGCGGCGTTACTGCGCATCTGGTTGCACCCGGCCCGGCAGAAACCGAACGCCTCCACGCCATTGCAACAGCAAATGCAGCAAAGCGGGGGGTGACACCTGACGTGGTGCTCGATGAAATCCGTCAGCAGTCAGCTATCCACGCCTTTACTTTGCCGGAGCAAGTAGCATGGGGCATCTGCCTGCTTTTA
This sequence comes from Rugosibacter sp., assembly GCA_030645365.1. Taxonomy (GTDB): domain Bacteria; phylum Pseudomonadota; class Gammaproteobacteria; order Burkholderiales; family Rhodocyclaceae; genus Rugosibacter. Next base: position 4,161 of record JAUSMB010000052.1, on the reverse strand, counting down.
GCCCCCGAAGCCGATGCCATGGCCGGCTCGTCCTTGATGCTGGATTCTGGTCGGCGTCACGGTTTGCCGTAAAAATTTCAAGGAGATCAGTATGCCTGTTGCTCATATCAACGTATTGCAGGGCCATTCGAAAGACGTTTTAAAACGTGTGATTCGTGATGTTTCAACGGTCATGGTCGAGGTGCTCGCGGCACCCAAAGATCGGTTGGAGATCTGGGTTACCGAGATTGATCCTGATCTTTGGGGTATCGCGGGCGAGCCTGCCAGTGAGGTTTTAAAAACCCGGCCGCGTGGCCAGGTTGAGATGCCGTATATCGAAATGGTCCTGATGGAAGGGCGCAGCCTGGCGCAGCATCATCAATTGATTGTTGCCGTGACGGATGCGATTGAAAAAAACTTGGGCACAGAACGAAATCGTATCCGGGTGCATATTGCCAACTGCACGCCGGATCACTGGGGCATTGGCGGCATTCCTGCTGCGATCAGCAGAAAAGCAGAAATCGAAGCGCGTAAGATCGAAGTGGGTGGCGCTTAACCATTTGTGAAGGGAGTCGATGAAACTTTCATTCTACGGCGCGGCGCGCGGTGTTACGGGTTCTTGTTATCTTGTCGAGAGCGCGGGCAAACGAATCCTCATTGATTGCGGTTTATATCAGGGCGGTCGTGAATTAAGCGAGGAAAATGTAGCACCCTTCGGCTTTGACGCCGCGGCGATTGATTTTGTTTTGCTCACCCATGCGCACCTTGATCATTGCGGCAGGCTGCCTTTGCTCGCCAAGCGCGGGTTTCACGGTGAAATCATTACCACCGCCGCGAGCCGCGAACTGGCGAAGGTGGTGATGCTCGATTCTGCCCATCTGCAAGAAGAAGATGCGCGTTGGCAATCCCGCAAACTCATGCGCCAAAACAAAGACAAGGGAGAGTTGCCGCAGCCACTGTATACCCAGCTTGATACCCTCAATTGTCTGGATTATTTCGGCCGCACAGCGCATTACAACCAGCCTATGGTCATCGCGAAAGGTATCACCGCCACTTTTCTTGATGCGGGCCATATTCTGGGCTCGGCCAGTATTTATTTGCAGATTGAGGATGACGGTAAAAAACGCAGCATTGTTTTTTCTGGCGACATCGGCAACGCAAAGCGGCCGATATTGCGCGACCCCACGCCGCCGCCCATCAGTGATGTGGTGGTTATGGAAACAACCTATGGCGACCGGTTGCACAAGCCACTTGAGCCCTCCATCGAAGAACTTTATCAGGCGGTCGAAGAGACTTTCCGTCGTGGCGGCAATGTCATTATTCCGACCTTCGCATTAGAGCGTGCACAAGAGATTCTTTTTTATTTGCGTGCCGGCGTTGAAAGCGGCCGATTACGTCACAACGTGCAAGTCTTTCTTGATTCGCCGATGGCGATTTCAGCCACTGAAATTTTTCGTCGTCATCCGGAATGTTTTGATGCGGAAACGCGAACCCTGTTTGATTCCGGGCAAGACCCTTTTTCTTTGCCAGGGCTGCACTTCACACACGAGTCCTCAGAATCCATGGCCCTTAACGCGATCACCAGCGGGGCAGTTATTCTGGCCGGATCGGGCATGGCAACCGGCGGCCGGGTGCGGCATCACCTAAAGCATAATTTGTGGCGCGAAAATTCGAGTGTCGTGTTTGTCGGCTTTGCCGCCCAAGGCACTTTGGCGCGGCGCATTGTCGATGGTGCCAAAACGGTCACCTTGTTTGGCGAAGAGATTTTGGTGCGGGCAAAAATTTATACCATCAATGGATTCTCCGCCCATGCCGATCGTGATGAGCTTCTGGCCTGGCATCAACACAGCCGGGCGCCGCGTACTTTTCTGGTACATGGTGAAGGCGAGGTGATGCAAAAATTTTCCACGCAACTTTCTTTGCAAAGTTCAGACACGCATGTCGAGATGCCTGAACCAGGTCAGTCTTTTAATTTGTAAATTCGGCCGCATATAGCTTCAATAAACCTTTTCAGGAAATGGTTATGGAGTTCAAGGATTACTACAAAATCATGGGCGTTGAGCGCAGTGCAACGCAGGATGACATCAAGCGTGCCTACCGCCAGCTGGCGCGTAAATATCACCCGGATGTCAGCAAAGAGGCAGATGCCGAGGAGCGCTTCAAAGAACTCGGTGAAGCGTATGAAGCGTTAAAAGATCCGGAAAAGCGTGCAGCTTATGATCGACTAGGTGCCAACTGGAAGGGCGGCCAGGAGTTCCGTCCCCCGCCGGACTGGAATGAGGGGTTTGAGTTTTCTGGTGGGGGCTTTACGGGTGGCGGCAGGGGCGGTGATGGTGCAGATTACAGCGAGTTTTTTGAGCAGCTGTTTGGACGTGCCGCGCAAAGTCGAGGCGCATCCCATGGCCAGTTCCGGGGCGGGGCGGGCCACGCGCATGGTACCGATCGCCACGCCAAGGTGCTGATTGATCTGGAAGATGCTTATCACGGCGCCACCCGCATGATTGTTTTGCATGTGCCGGAAGCAGATGCACAAGGCCATGTCGCTTTGCGCGAGCAAAAGCTGAATGTGACTATTCCGCGAGGGGTTCGTGCGGGACAAAACATACGCCTGAGCGGGCAGGGCACGCCGGGTATCGGCCAAGGCAAGGCCGGGGATCTGTATCTGGAAATTGAATTTCGACCGCATCCGCACTATCGGGTGGATCAGCGCGATGTCATGCTCGATTTGCCTTTGGCTCCTTGGGAAGCCGCCTTGGGAGCGAACGTCACCGTACCTACGCCCAATGGTTCGGTTGAACTCAAGATTCCGGCAGGATCTGTTTCCGGTGCTAAATTGCGCTTAAAGGGTCGCGGCATTCCCGCTGCCTCGACCAGTGGTGTGGCGGGTGATTTTTACGCGATATTGCAAATTGCCCTGCCACCGGCAAATGATGAGGCAGCCCGGGCGGTTTATAGTGATATGGCAAAACAGTTTCCCGGGTTTAACCCGCGTGCGAAATTAGGGGTGTCATCATGAGCAGGCAGTCAGAAATTGAAGGCGTCATTCTTGAAGAACTGATGGATTTATCGTTGGCTGACGTGTGTCGTGCTTGTACAACGCATGCTGAAAGCATTATCGAGCTGGTTGATGAGGGCATCATCACGCCGGTGGGCGATGCGCCACAGCGCTGGGTTTTTACCGGCGTGCATCTGCGCCGTGCGCGCGTGGTGCTGCGCTTGCAAAGCGATCTTGGCGTTAACCGCGCGGGGGCAGCATTGGCGGTGCAACTGCTCGAAGAAATAGATGCGCTACGCACGAGATTGCGAGCGCTTGAAGGCATGTAAGTTTTTTGTCGCGCTATCGTGTTTGTTGTCGTGTTTGTAATATTTGCAGGGTGTAATGGGTTTTAAAGGCATGTGTTTCATAGATATTCATTTGCTTAACTAACCACTCAAAGGAGCAATTGATCATGGCTACGCAGAAAAAAGATGAACAAAATGGCGCACTGGAAAGCCGCGTACGGCAGGTTGTTGCGCAAGGCACGGACGTGCAGGCGGCTGTGCGCCAGCTTACGCTGGATGCGATGAGCAACCATGCACTGAGCCTCGAATCCATAGGCGGCATCATGCATGCGGTGGTGCAAGGCACACGTGAAGGCGTGCAGGAGGAACTGGATAAAACCAAAACCCAAGCAAGCGTGGCCCAGGCGCGCATGAAAGAAGCGGTTTCCGGGCTGGATGCGGCGCTGACGCAATTTGCCGCAGCGACAAAACTGGCGGTAGAAGAAGCGGCTGGCCGTGCACAAAAATTCTCCAGTCAGGATATGGCGAGAACGCGTGCCGATCTCGAAAGCCTGGAAGCGCTGTTTCTGGAAACCATGAAAACCTCTGCTGCGGCAACGCGTGGGCTCGCTTCTGACATGCTGGCGGATATGGTCAGCCATGCCCGGCGCACAGGCACCGCTGTGGGTGAGCAGATCAAAACCACGCTGGAAACTTTTACCCAGCAAATGACCGCAGCCAGTAAAGCGCAGATGGAGACAGGGATGCAGCTCGCACAAACCACTGCCGACATGATGCGCAAAGCGGCTGTCGGCATGTTAACCGGCATGGCGGATCGCGTAAAACACGGTGCCGCATCCTCTAAAGCGCCACCCAGCAAGGACGATTGATGCTGTGGCAAGCGGTCACAGCCGCCCGCGA
>JAUSMB010000045.1 GCA_030645365.1 Rugosibacter sp. | reverse complement strand
ACCGGAAAACAGCAGCGAGCCAGTCAGCGCCGTGCCGCTGAGGGGGATACGGCCGCGCAGACGAATTTCGCCATCCTGCCGCCCATTGCGCGTCGCATTCAGGCTGGTGTTGGAGAATCCCTGCAAGCCCAGCGTCCCCACCAGGTCTATCAGGTCGGCAGTCACTGTCAGGTTTGACGCGCCACTGCTTCCGGTTGGTACTGCCATGCCAGTCACCGGCACGATGTCCTTATCCCCCAGTGCAACGTAAGGCGCTGTGAGCGATACGGCCGCATTGCCCTGGCCAGCAATGACGCGGGTATTAAGTTCCAATGAACGCGCTGCAGAGAATGTGACATTTTGCGCAAACTCGATGCGGTCGTCCGCGCGCAAGCTCACCGCCGCAAACCCGGCTGATTCAATGGCCTGCGCCGATACCGCCGCGATGCCATTGCCGACGGCGGCATTGAGGTTATCCCCCCGATTCAGCCCTGCGGGCAGAACAGCCCCCGCCTGTTGAATCACCACTTTGCGCTCGTCTGTGGGGTAAGCAGCACCTTCCGTAAAATTACCCTGCCCCTGGCGGCTGATCGACAGCGCCAGGGTGCCCCCCAGCGCACGCGGGCCGGGCGCCGCTGCGCGGATGGTTGAATCAACGAAGATGCCCTCAGGCGAACTTAACGCAAGACTGCCTGCATCACGCGAGATCAGCGCACGCGTCCTGCCGCCATAGAGATCGAATGTTGTTTCATAGCCGCCAATATCAATCAGCGAACCTGCCTCGGCGACCAGATAACCGCGCCTGGCATTCAGCGTCACCGCGCCGCCGCCATACACCGTGCCCGTGCGCAAGCCCGTGAGGTTGTAGGCGTATTCAACCGCGCCACCGGCCAGAATTTTTGCGGTATCCGTCAGCCACAGCGCCTGCGTGGGCAGGAAACCAATTTTGTCTGCGCTATCCGAATTACTACCACCGCGCTGACCTTCTACCGTCAGTGATATTTTGCCACCGAGGGCTTGCAGCGTACCAGCCATGGTGAGATTCTTGCCTGCGCTAAAACTCAACGCCCCGCCTGCTTCTGTCGCCACGGTAGCGCCCCGGCCAACCACCAGGCTGGCACCTTCAATACCTGTCTGAGCCGCAGGCAAACGCGTTGCCGCAAAACTCAGATTAACCGCCCGGCGCGCCACAGCGTCCACTTCAGTCACATCGGCAATATGCGTGATGGCGTTGATCGGCTGGCCACTGGCCTGCGCAACGGCATCCATATTCAACGCCCGGTTGCGCAGGCGTGCGCTGATGTTGGTGTTATCAGCAATCGTCAAATCCGTGATGGACTTGAGATTGATTGACTCAAAACCATAGTCTGAAAAAAATGCCGGCTTTAACCAAAGCCCGGTGGCCGCTGTATCGGAAACCGTGATGCCAAGCGTCGACAACGTCAAGCTGCCGCCGCCGGAAAACCCGTAGCCGCTGACCATGCCATCCAACTGCACGACACCTGACTCAGTTCCCGGCGGATTTTTGGTGGCCACGTTCGCCGCAAGATCAATCGCACCCGCCTTGCCGTAGCTCAACTTGCCCGCCGTATTGCGCCAGGCCCCCGCCGATACATCGAGTGCAGTGCCAGCAGGTAACAGAACTGAGTCGTAAGCCGCGATTTTGATTGAACCACCGCCAGTCGCTACCGGGGTGTTAATGTCGCCCACCACACCATTGCGCACAGTGCCTTGACTATCATTGGTCCACTCACCTGCAGTGCTCAAACCGGCACTTGATGAAAACACCACTGAAACACCCGGTGCAGGGGTGTCCCCGGTAATGATCGTGGGCTGCGCATTCAGTGTGATCGATCCCGAAGGCGCGCTTACCGCACCGTCGATTTCAATGCGACTGGCCGTGGCGGTCAGCGTACCGCCAGCGCCGAGTTTTAAGGCGGTGTCCGAGTCGATGCGCAGTACATCATTGGCCAACAGATTAACCCTGCCAAACCCGCCATCCATCAATGCTTGTGCAGAAATGGTTGTGCTGTCCACGCGGGCAGCAGGAATCACGGCATTGAACGGGTTAGCAAAAAAATCCGCCGTCAGCGCGGCTGCGCCGGTTTGCGCCAGCACCAGATTATTCACGTAATAATCAGGCACAGTGGCCGGACCCGCGACAATGCCCACCTGCAAGCGGCCTGCCAACGGCCGTGCCCCCGCCGCCCCGCCGCGCTGATAGCGCCCGGCCTGCACACCACCAAGCAATGTGCCATCCAGCACTACCTGCCGCCCGGCCACGGTCAGCTCACCGGCATTCTTGCCTTCGACATAGGCGGTTTCATACCGGCCGCGTGTCGAGGTCATGACTTCATCGTAAACCACGTCAGGCCGCGCGTCGCTGATATCCACCACCTGATTACCCTTGCGCAATTGCGTGGTTTTGAGCTCGCCACCGGCATAGCGCAGGCTGCCGCCCGAAACATCCAGTCTGGAACCCTGGCCAACCACCACCGCACCATCAGCTTTAATCGCGATGCTGCCACCGCCCGTCAGCTTTTCTGTCGCAGTACGACCGATCTGGCTATAAAAATCAGTGACATCGGCCACCTTGGCGCCCCGGCGCAAGTCGAAAGAAATTTCCTCGCGATACAGCACCCCTGTGCGCTGCAAGGGCATATTGGCCAACTGGATGGAAAACAATCTGCCGGTCAACACATTGCGGCTCATCGGTAAATCGACATCGGCACCCGACACATCAATCAACACACCGGGGTCGATGACAATGCGACTATCATCCGCAGCGGTCGAATTGGCCACCCCGAACGCTCCTGAGGTAAGTGGATTCGCACTGGCCAGAATGCTCACGCCACGCTTCGTTTCCTGATATTTCGCATCAGTCGCCGGTGTCAAACCACCCGCGCCGGGTGCAATAATTTGCGCATTGCCTTGCAGATGAACTTGCCGGCCTTCAAGACGCACGATGGAATTGTAAAAAGGCTCGGCATCCAACTGGGTTGTGCTGCTGGCCTCCGGGTCGACCCGGGTCACGCTCTCGGGGCCAACAGTGAGTTCGCCTAGCTCGTTGGCTACCGCCATGGTGTGGCCCGTTATGCCATCGGTATGGCTGGCGCTCACCGTCTGGCCATGCGCCAAGAGGTAAATCGCCCCGTTCTGCCCCTTCACTGCCGTGGTCGCCCGTGCGATGCCCATTTGCTTGACCGACAAACCCACCATGCTGATGCTGCCACGCTCGGTAACGATCTCATTGATCCGCTGCACCAATTGGCCATCAACCAGCGTCGCCGTTGTGCCGCGAGCGGCATTTTCAACCGTGTTGTAATCCTTGTCGCCGCCCGTCACTGTCGCGGCGAATGGATCAACCTCAACCAGCAAACCGCGCTCGGAAGGATTGATCGAGGCGGCAAGATAAACCTTTTGTCCGGCGGCCAGCGCCACCTGCCCGCCCGGCGCTGCAAGTTGGCCTTCATTGAGCACGCGTGGCGCAAAAATCAGAATGTCGCCGCCAGGTGCAGCATTGATGCTGGCACCGCCCTCGACGCGCACGAAACCTTCGATTGCGGCGTCATCCGCCGCAAAAGCCGGGCTATACGTGGTGATGTTGCGAAAGCCTTTTGTAAACTGGTCATCGGCAATGTTCAGCGTGGTGGCAATGAAATTGCCGGTATTCACCGTGGCGCCCTTGCCAAACAGCATGCCGTTGGCGTTATACAGAATGACTTCGGCATTGGCTTCCAGCGAACCCAGGATCACGCTGGGCGAGCTGCTGCCGATGCGGTTCAGCGCCGAGCCGCCGGTGGGCTGGTTGAATTTGACGCCGTAACCCGCGCCGATGTCAAAGCTTGACCAATTCAGGATTACCCGCTGATCTTGCTGATTAATCACCAGGCGTTGCGCGTTAGCCGCATCAATCCCCTGCGTGGCGCGGCCCAGTTGATTGAAAGTGGCTGCGGCCTGCGGCAGATTGAATTGCGGCGTCAGCGTGGCGGAAGACGGCAGCGGCCGTGCGGCATAAGCCGCTGGCGATAGCCATGTGACTGACAAAACGGTGGAAGCCACAGCCAACGCTAAACAGTTGGTATGGCGGCTGCGATTGCGGCTGTTATGGCTATTACCGCTCTGCAACGTTTTTTCCGACGGCTGCTTGCCATGCCCGCGCGTGCACTCTGCTGCTGGCACGCGCATGCCCCGCTGCGCATCAAAAACCAACCTGAAGATTCCCTTGTTCATATCAATTCCAATCTTTTTTCAAGTGCATCCAGGGTGCTTTAAAACTGAACCTTGACCGACATATGCAAGCGTCCGTCATGCCGTTGCGTTTTACTGGTTGCAAACACCGGCACACCAAACTCAAGCCGGCTGCTAAAACGCTTGCTCTCGGCGCGCAGGCCCAAGCCATAACTGCCCAGCGGCACGCTGTTATCCTCACCCGGCAAGGCGTCCATCAGCCAAACCTGGCTGCGCTCGATAAAGCCGAGCGCCGTAATGCCCACGCCGCCCCATTGCCCAAGCAACGGGCTACCCAGTTCCAGACTCAGCAAAGCACCACGATCGCCAAACTGCTCGTATTCCTTATAACCGCGCACCGAATCGCCACCCCCCGTGCCGTACTGCTCTTGCGAGACCAGCGGCCCGTTGGCAAACTGCGCCTCGGTGCGTGCGCGCAGCTTCCAGTCGCCCCCCACTGGACGGCGATGATCCAGGCCGACGCGCCAGACCATGAAGTTGGGTTTGGCATTAAACCGTTTGCAGGCAAACTGATCGCTTGACACACCATCACAATCCACCGTGCGCGCGGCCAATCCACGAATGCCCAGCGTCAGATTGGCATCAAAGGCGGTTGTCACGCCATCGCCCGTATCAAAACGTGCCTGGTCATAACGCGCCGCGAATGACCAGTATTTCAGCGAACGCGGCACCACCAGGCCGCTTTGCGTCAGGTCGTCCTTGTTATCCTTGTGATCCACACCGAAGCTGAAGCCGTGACTGAGAGCGCCGCCGCGATTAGGCAAATCAAACCGATAGCGCATGCCCAGCGAGGTACCCTTGACCACCGTGCCACCGCCAATACCGGAAGGCACATCGCTATCCGATTGGGTAATAAACGCATAGGCATAATCGCCCGAATCAAAAGGCACGCCATAATTTGCCGTCAAAATATTGGCATGCTTGGTATTGCTTGGCGCCACAATCCAGTTCAAACCCAGTGAATGCCCGCGCTGAAACAGATTGTCATAGCGCAGTGAAGATTCAATGCGGCCTTCCACCGTATTGGGGCTTTGCTTGTTATTCGCTTCCACCGAGGCATGCAGCGGCAACTGGTCGTCCACTTGCAGCTCCACTTCCAGCTTGCCCGGTGTCTTGCCTGGCCGCAGCAGCGGCGTTAGCCGACGGTCCGGCTGGCGGCCAAGGGCGGCGAGCTCCTGCTGCACTTCGGTAAACTGCGGCACGCTGCCAGCGGCAAGACTGGGCGCGCCTGCGCGGATTTTGCTAGGCAGATGGTATTGCGCACCGGTGACGCGCAGTTTTTCCACACTGCCTTCAACCACACGCAGCTTGACTTCACCCGTATTCACCCGCTGTTCGGGCAGCTCGACGCTCACGGTCAAATAGCCTTGCTCCTGATACGCTTTTTCCAGCGCGGCACGGGCAAGCTCAACGTCGCGCAGGCTGCGCTGCGGGCCGAGAAAGGGATAGACGGCGCGCTCGATGGCCGTGACGGCCAGCACCGTATTGCCTTCGATGAGGTACTCGAAGACATCGAAGCGTTGCTCCGCCGCTGGCTGTGCGGCCGCCTCCTGTGCCATCGCCGACACCGGCCCGAAAAAAAGGCTCGCGATCAGCAGTGTGCCTGCGGCGAGAAAGTTCAGGCGGCGGCGGAATTTGGTCAGGTGGGTATTTATACGGGGATTCATGCGGGTATTCATACGAGTATTCATGCGGAAATTCATATTGGTATTCTGGACGGCCTACGTGGCAGCCGTATTACGCATCAAATGAAACAGATAAAGAAACAGGTAAACGAGAAAACGCAACAGCCTCTACCCCTTGCGAGATGAGGCTGCTGCGGGTACTACGTCGGAAAGGCGCTCAACAACGGCCCTTCACGTACCGCTGAAACGTACCTCTAACAACTGCGATTACTGATTGCGAACCACCGGTGCGCAGGAGTTCGGCGACGAACCACCACGCTGGAAGTTCGACACTTCAGTCGGTGTCACGTCATGGGTGTAGCCACCTGCGTTTTCCGGCAGGATGAACATGCCGACCGTCTCGGCGCCACCGTCGGCAATGATCGTCGCCATGCCGTTGGAGATTGCGTCGATCACCGTGCCCTCATTGGTGTCGGTCTTGGCAGACGGGCCCTTGTAGCTAACCGCTTCGACGAAGGAATCATACTTGCCGTCGATCGCATTCTGCTTGTTGAGGCCGGTAGAGGTACCGTCGGAGATCGCCACACCGTTCAGCTTGATGAACTTCCAACCGGTGGTGGTGGTCGGCGCGCGGTTCTCGGCCGAAACCCAGCCGAAAGCGTAGTTTGTTGCGCCAGCATTCGTCAGCTTGGTGATGACGTCGCCCGTACCCGAGTTGGCCGAGACCTTGAACAGGCCGCCGTTGTAGGTGTTGGTCGTGCCGACAAGCACATCGTCACCGATGACCGGAAGCTCGCCACCATTGACTCCGGCCAGGCAGCCCTTGCCGAGGAACAGTACCTGGGCCGAGCTCTGAGTGCCCGAGGTCGTCACGCGACGCGCGTACTCGACCGTAGCGCCGGAGGTCAGGCCGAGCGCCTGGGCACCGTTCTTGTGCGGCGCGAAGGTGTTGCTGTTAATCAGGGAGACGATGTCGGCCTTGTTCAGCGAAGGCTGGCAGGCCGGGGCCGGGTCGCCGGCGGTACAGGCAATGCCTTGTGCGGCTTGCAGATCCTTGTACATCTTCTCGCTGACACCAACGCCAAAGGCCTGGGCGACGTTGGTCGCGGTCTGGGCCACGTCGTCGATCGTGAAGCCATCGGTGCCAGCGGTCAGGATGTCGACCTGTTCGCGAACCGGCGCGTACTCAACGTCGGACCAGCCGCCGTCGGATGGCGAAGCCACGGCTTCGTTGGCACAGTTGGCGCGAACGCTGTAACCGAGAAGGGCGCCAGTACCGGCGACCGCTGCAGCACAGGTGCCGCTAGCGATATTGACCGGAATCTGCTGCTTGGCGACGTCGTTCGACATACCGAGGATGGAGTTCAGCGAGCCGCCGGTCACCGTGTGGTAGACCGTCGTGATCGACGTGCCGGCCAGGCCAGTCGAGCAAACGTAGGCCATCTGGTTGGCCAGTGAGGACGTCGACGAACCGTTCTTGAACACGGTCAGCGAACCGCCAGCGGCGGTGCATTGCTTCTTGATCGAGGCAGCAACGTTGTTGCGGATGGCCGAAGCGCCGGTCAGATAGACGTTGGTGGCGTTGTCAACATATGCAGCGTTGGCGGCACCGGCCGATAGGGCGCTAATGGCGAGGGCGAGGGTTTTGATTTTCATGAGAGTTTCCTTGAGTTAAGTGGATCAGGTTAGCTATCAGGCGCGGTTGTTCAGGCGACGGCGGGCCATGAAGCCGATCATGCCGAGGCCGGCAAGCATCAAGGCATATTCGGAAGGCTCGGGAACGGCAGCCACCGAATAGGTCAGCACGCCAGCGGCATAGGCGAATTCGCCGACATAGGGCGTCACCAGGGCGCGGGTGGTCAAGGTGCCGTTGTTGCTATCGAGCATCCAGAAATCGGCGGCCTGACCTTCATTGGCAAAGGCGTTACCAACGAACTTGGTTGCCCACTTGCCGGTAGTGCCGAAACTGGCACTGCCAACGTATGCCGCACCCGAGGTCGCGGTGCTGCCGTTGGTGCCGACCTGAGGATTGGCAACGTACAGGGCATCGACCAAACTCATAGAAAGCAGGTTGGCCTTGGTCTGACCTTGCAGCGTGGCGAGCGCGGTGTTGGAGGTCGTCAGGTAACGAACTTCACCCAAGCCGCCGGTCGTAGTCGAATCGCCACCGATAACAGCCCACTTGGTGTCGGCAGCTTGTGCGGTGCCGGCGAAGGTGCTCATCGCGCCGCTCCAGTTGGTCTGCGCACCCGCCTGGACCACATTGTTGATCATCAGCGTGTTGGTGTTGAAGTTCCACTGGATCGTGTTACCGGCGGTCGAGGTCAGCGCTGCAGTCGACAGGAAGCTGTTAACGTTGAAGTCGAGGTCCATCATCATCGAGATGGGGGAACCGACGCTATCCAGCGCGATGAAGGCCAGGCTGCCGTTGCCGGTAGCGAAGTTGTCCATCGCAGCGTTGGCGCCGGCGGAAGCGGCCAGCGCGACGGCTGCTGCCATCAATTTCATTTTAAGTTTCATGTGTTGCTCCTTTGAAAGAATGCGGTTGAACAAGTTAAAAAAATAAATTCCAATTTGACCTAAGTTGTTGTTGCCCTGAGGTTGTTGCCCTAAGTGCCCCCCCTTGAAGGAGACAACGCCACTTTAATTAGAGAAAATTACCGGCTTGCTATCGCGTTTTTGTGCCTGCGTAGTTCTTTTGGCACTCGCCCTGGCAGCGTTTCTAAAAACTATCCACGCCGCCCTGACGATTGGGCAACTTTAAGGTTTGCCTGTTACACAGCAACCAAGGAATGACGGCAAAAAATAAACCATTCGGACTATTGCTGCGGCGGGTCTTGGTTAAGAGCAGCGGCCAAAACAGGCTGGAATACGCTAGCGAAAACCCATGCAGAGTTGCCGCGTAAGCTGCCGATGCCCTGCGAGTACGAGGTAGCCTGCTGGCAGGCTTCTATCGAATTATTAACGTGAATCGCCACACGCCAAGGGGCTTTCCAGAGACAGCGTTGCACATCGGCTTTGCCCTCCCTTCGATCGAATTCAAAACTGCACGGCGTATCATCAGCGCCGACTTTTTTATAGCCAGTGCTGATCAACCCTAATCATCAACAGAAAACAGGCGAGCGGTATGCGGTTCTGGCGCATCCAGTGTGGGCGTTTAAGTCCGCATGGTTTGGCAAAGCTGCGAAGAAGGATCGAGATAACATTGACGATGCCGCATTGGAGGCGTTTCCCACTCTGGCCAAGGGCTACGCCGAGTTGGTGGAAGGGCAGATCAAGCAGATGCTGCAGAACAAACGATTGATGGAGATAGGCCATGACAACAAGACCGCAATTTAAAAGTGTCACTTTTGAGGCTATCCATTTCTCGGCAAGTGCTTTGTTCAGGGTTGGGGGCATTGACAAGGCAAGCATGCGTCGTTTCGATGCAACCTGCCTGACCGTTCCCATGAAAATTGATGCGCAGGAAATCAAGAAAATCCGCGAACACAATCATGTCAGCCAGCCTGTCTTTGCCTGTTATTTGAATACCAGCGAATCGACCGTGTAACAATGGGAAACCGGTGCGAAACGGCCAAGCGGCATGGCGCTCAAGCTACTTGCCGTTGTCCAGAAACATGGCTTGAAAGCGCTGGCTTAAGCGTTAGCGTTGGGGCCCTTCCAAATCCTCAAGCGTTTGTTGCAGCGGATGCGCCAGGGTATCGGCAAGCCAGGCGGCCCGGTAGCGTTACGCCAAATGATATGGCGCGATAAAGCCATTTAAGCCATTTAAACCAATTGCGCGCCAAATAAAATGGCAACAGCCATTTTCATGTCGCATATCGACATTAAACGTCAAATAAAAGCTAATATGTCGCATATATTCCTATTTGCGACATATAAAGCACCATGCCAAAAAAAGTTGTCGAGCAAGACCTGATTCCGATCGAGCGGCAAATCGCGGCTTTTCCCCAGGGTGTGGGCATGGCTGAACTTGAAGCCGCGCTGGCCGCGTCAGGTGTTGTGATCCACCGCCGGTCGCTGCAACGCCGGCTTAAGCTGCTCATCGACAATGGCCGCATCGTTGCCGACGGCGCCCTCAAGGGCAGGGTTTATCACCCCATCGGCCGAATCGGCTCCTTGGCGACCGGGCACGCCACAGTGGCAGCGGCATCGCTCATTCCCCTCTCGGTAGCCGGCAGCGATATCCGTCATGCCATGGCGCGCCCCATCCAAAGCCGCGAACCTGTGGGCTACCAGCGCGAATTTCTGCTCGCCTATCCGCACGCTGGCCCCTATCTCGACCAGGCCACTCGGGATCACCTGCATCGCATCGGCCGCGCGCAGCAAGACGATCTGCCCGCCGGTACACTGGCCCGGCAGGTGCTTGGGCGCTTGCTGATCGACTTGTCCTGGGCATCCAGCCATCTGGAGGGCAACACCTACTCGCTGCTGGAAACCGAGCGCCTGATTGCCTTCGGCCAGGCTGCCGAGGGCAAGAACACGTTTGAAACCCAGATGATCCTGAACCACAAGCAAGCCATCGAGTTTCTTGTCGAATCGGTGGCGGAAATAGGTTTTGACAGCTATTCGATACTCAACCTGCATGCCATGCTCAGCGACAACCTGCTCGCCAACTCGGCCGCCAGCGGTCGCATCCGCCAGATACCGGTGGGCATCGGCCGCTCGGTCTACACGCCGCTGGCAAGCCCGCAACTGCTGGAGGAGTATTTCCAGCGCTGTCTCGAAACCGTCGCTGGCATCAAGGATCCCTTCGAGCAATCTTTTTTCGCCCTGGTGCATTTGTCTTATCTGCAAGCCTTCGAGGACGTCAACAAACGCGTGGCCCGCCTGGCGGCGAACATTCCGTTGATCAAGCACAACCTTTGCCCGCTGTCGTTCATCGACGTGCCGACAGAAGCCTATGTGGAGGGCCTGCTCGGGGTGTATGAACTCAATCGAATCGAGCTGCTGCGCGACATCTATGTCTGGGGCTACGAGCGCTCTGTCAAACGCTATCTCTCCCAGCGGGAAGAGCTGGGCGAGCCGGACCCCTTCCGCCTGCGCTACCGCACTGCCTTGGTCGAGCTTGTCCGCACCGTCGTTCGACAAGATCAATCCGCAGCGCCGCCCTCGGTCGCGGCATGGGCTGCCGAACATGTCCCCGAACCGGACCGAACGCGTTTTGTCGCCCTGGTGCATACCGAGCTGAACAGCCTGCACGCGGGAAACTTCGCCCGCTATCGCATTCGCCCTGCGGAATTCGCCGCCTGGCAGGAGAAAAATGCGCGGCACGGGTGAAACAAAGCACATACCCGGCTGGCGCATAAAAAAACGGCCCCGGATTATCCGGGGCCGCTAGGTGCATGCGAAAAGAGTGAGGACGCATGCCGTTAGTGCCA
This sequence comes from Rugosibacter sp., assembly GCA_030645365.1. Classification (GTDB taxonomy): domain Bacteria; phylum Pseudomonadota; class Gammaproteobacteria; order Burkholderiales; family Rhodocyclaceae; genus Rugosibacter. The sequence goes on along the minus strand of JAUSMB010000045.1, from coordinate 27,729 downwards.
CTGTGGTGGGTTCAGCCGCCACAGTGGCTTGTCAGCTTATTTCTAGCGCTTGCGCTCCAGGTTGTAAAGGGTGGTGGTCTTCGTGTTTTCGTTGGCAATGGCCAGGTAGAAATTGCCACGGTAGTGGTACGCTGCCATGCCTTCGGGCGCGATATCACCTTCGGTAACGATCATGTCGATGAAGCTGGCTTCATTCGGATTGGTGATGTCGAAGATCGCGATGGCGCTTTTGGTCGTGCGCTCAAGGCTGATGAATGCATAGGTGCGCCCGGCAATGTCCAGCAGGGCCACGCCTTCAGGCTCGACACCCTTGTCGCGGCTGCGGCCATCGTCGTAAATGCCCAGCGCGGCGGCTTTCTTGTCGAGGATATCGCCACTGTCATAGACCAGATCGCCGCTTGCGTTGCGAATCGAGAACGAACGCGCGCCAGCGGCATACAGGTTGCCCGGCGAGGAATCCGTATTGGAGACGCGCAGCCTGGCTAGAGGGGCCACAGCGCCAAAAACGCTGGCGGCGGAACGGTCGGCATCATCCTCGCGGAAATCGCCTTCGTTGGCCATCACCAGGTAAGTATCGTCACGCCATTGATATGCAGCAATCGCATCGGGCATGTAGAGGCCCTTGGCGGCAACAGAGAGGAACGCGACGCTGCTGTTATCGAGCGGATCGATCTGGTTGCCGGGCAAGCTGAAATCCTTGGCGCCGAGGCCGATCACACCGGTGAATTGATTGGTCGCCAAATCCAGCACCGCCATGGCATTGGCTTCTTGCAGGGTGACATAGGCCTGGGTGCCGTCCTCATTCACGGTGATGTATTCAGGCTCGAAATTCATGCCGGTATTGATGCGCACATTGTCGCCGCTGACGGGCACGCCATTCAAGCCGACAGTGACGACATCGCGCGTGGCCATGTCGATGATGCTGACGCTGCCCGCCGGATCACCCGCTGGCTGGGCAAACACGTAGGGAACCGTAATACCGATGCGCGCGCCGTAGGTGATGGGCGTGGCTTCGTTGGCGATGAGCAGCTTGCTGCCGTCGTGCGTGAAGGTGAGCATGTCGGGCAAAGCACCCACTTCAATGGGGTTGATGCCCTCGGCAAGCGTGCGCGTTTTGGTGTCGTAAAACACCACCATGCCAGGATTTGTGCGGGTTGGCGATTCGATGGCGAAGGCGGCCAGGCCATTGTGGATGGCCACGCTGTTGATAGAGCCATAGCTGCTGATGTCGATATGTTCAATCAGCGCACCGGTAGCGGCATCAAGCACGTCGACGCCAACCACGCCAGCCACCCACAGGGTGTTGGTCTTGCGATCGAAAGCAGGAATCTCGGACATCTGGCCGGGAGTAGCAGGGTTGGCAGCGTGGCTGTAGGTCCACTGCTTGCTGAATGCAATAACCGGATTCTCGGCCAGGGCGGCGGTGGAAAACAATGATACGGACAATGACGCGGCGATGGCGGTTGCAAGTACGTATCTTTGTGCGTATTTTTTCATGTTGATTTCCTTCTTTCTCATGGATGTAGGCGCGACCTGACGGCTGCTTTAACCTATCGGCTTCTTTAAAAATATCCTTGCCCGGCCAAGGAAGCGTGGTAGCCCGCCGGGCAAGAATGAATAAACAACAATTTATTTTTACTGTTCTGCTTTATTTTTACTGCTCTGCTTGACACTGCTCTGCTGATACCACTGCGCGGAACCCTAACGTTGCTAGTAACGTTGCTGGCTCCTGCTGGGCACGATAATGGGTTTGTTTTACAGGTAAGTCATCGTCAGACGTGGCCTGAATGCGCCGATAAGACTATTACCGGCCAGTGCCACCGGTTTTTCGGTTTAAACCGCCGTCCTGCTGGATACGTGATACCGCTATGTATAAATTTTACGGATGACACGTATCAATTCTGGATCAACCCCGGGATCAACCCGCATCATCAGGAGAAAACAGACGCGAGGCGGCACCCTTGCCAACGGCCTGGGCACGGTTACTGACATTGAGTTTGCGCAGGATTTTCTGCACATGGTTTTTCACAGTGAGCGGGCTGATGTTGAGAATCTGCCCGATCTCCTGATTGGTCTTGCCATTTTTCACCCACTGCAATACTTGTATCTCGCGCCCCGAGAGCAGCGTCTCGGGGGAAACTGAGGCCGTTGCATCGCCGCTCTCGTTGGACAGCATGCGCTGCAGTGCGATGTGCAGATAGGGCATCAGCAGTTCCAGCAGATACGCGTCACGCGCGGTATGCGGGTCTGCTCCGATAAAAACAAAGAAGCTGCCATAACTATCTTGCTTATGCAGGCTGCCGTGGGCGGCTACATGGTCTAAACCGCAGCGTTGCAAATCGCTACGCAGTCTTTGTCGCCCGCTTTGCATGTCGATAGCGCCAGTATCGGAACTCAACAAACAGGGCTTGCCACCGTCGTGCAGCCAAAGGTCAAGCAGGCGCGGCAATAGCCCATTCACCGGGCTGGTGATTTCACGCTCGACTTCGCTATCGAACACACCTTGCGCGAAAATCTCGTGTCTGAAACGCATTTGCGCGATATCGCCATAGGCGCACAACAAGGTCTCGTGCGGGATGAAGCCCTGCAATGCCCCTTGTGCCCACAGAAAAAACTGGAAGCGCTTATTAATCTTCAACGATGTTTCGATCGTGAAGACGAAATGCTCTTTATCCTGTGTGTTAAGGACGACGTAATCGCTCATGTGGCAAAGAGGATGCAAAGAGGATACAAAACGGCGGCGCGCAGCGACTTGCGCGGCTTCTACGGATAAAAAGTCGGCGCTGACAATACGGCACAAAGCAAGTGCGCGCCACGAAGTAAGTCTGCGCCACAAAACAAATCCACGCCACGAAGCAAGCCCGCTTTCCGGACGACGGCATGGCGTTCAGGGCGGGTTTCAACGGCGGCGTGTGCGGCATGGCGGCCATCATTAGTCGAAAATATCCAGCGACATTGCACCCACCTCGGCGCCGTGGGCGACTAGCAAACCCGTGGCGGTGCGCTGTTTTTTAAACAAGGCCCAAAAGAGTGCCGAACGACCATCGCGGTCGAGCGTATTGGGGTCTGCGCCGTGCGCCAGTAGCACGGCGAGTGTTGCCGCATGCCCTTCCATCGCGGCAATAGCCAGCGCAGGCAGGCCCTCACGGTTGGTGCGCAACAGGTCAGCATCGAAGGCCAGCAGTTCTTTTACCGTGGCAGCGTGATCAAGCTGGACAGCATTCAGCAAGGGTGTGTTGCCGTTATCGCTTTTGGCATCAACCAACGCGCCCGCCTTGAGCAGCAAGCGCGCAACACCTGCGTGCCCGCGCAGGCTGGCTACGCCCAGCGGCGTGAAGCCCGCCGGGCCTTTGACGTTGGGGCTGGCACCGCGCTCGAGCAGCAAGCGCACAATTTCGACGTGGCCTTCCGCCGCTGCGGCGATCAGCGGACGCTTGCCTTGGGAATCGCGGGCGTTGGCGTTGAGTTGAGCACCGGCGGCCAGCAGCGTCTTGACCTTTTGCAGATCACCGGCCTGTGCGGCGCGGATGAGGTTACGCTCACTCACATCCGCGTAATCCGGCTCGAAGTCTGTGGGCTGGGGCTTGATTTCGGCAAATTGCTCCGCTGTGATGCGCGTGCGCGGCAGCAGTGTTGGGGTCTGTGCTTGGGTCTGCGCGGTATTCGCCGACGGCAAGAGCCACTGCATCTCGGTAGAAACATCCTGAGCAGCGGCAGGTGCACACACAAACAGGCACAGCAAGGCGCTGGTGGCAATGGTGGCAATGGTGGCGATGGCCATCCCGCCGTATGTCAGGCGCAGGTTTTTTTCATTCATCATGCAACACGGTTGAAAAGGATACGAGGGAGTTTGTCGAGAGTAATTCATGATCGTTACGGTTCATCAGTGCCACTGCGATTATTTATAGTCTGTTTGGCTTATTCCCCACCGCAGGTGCTACACCTGCTGGGGATGGAGGCATCGTTGTCGGCGCCGCAGTAGCGGCAGCGTCGGTAAATATCCATTCGTTGTAATGCAACTTTCCGCTCAAGGCTTCATCACGCGCATCAAATGCTTGTTTAAACGGTCTGTTCTCTGAAAGACTACGCACACCGATGATGCGATCACCTGCTTTGACCAAGCCCCATGCTGTGTTGCCGGTCATCGGGTCACGATAAAGCTGGCGTAAATGACGCCGTGGCACTGGAAAGCGGTTATCTTCCAGCAGGTCTTGCAGTGTCGCTGGATACTGTTTTGTCTCGCCTGGCGTGCTGTCGTGATAGGAGCGAATCGCCTGGCGAAACTGGTTGCCGATAAATAACAAGTCAGCTTCTTTCTCGCGCTGTGCGGTGGTGTGCCAGACCTGCCCTGCACCGGCCAGCAACAGCCCCATGGCGGCGATGGCGAACAGCACCAGCAGGTAACCGAAACCACGCTGCTTTAATCCTCGTCGGCGCTGAGGGGTGTCACCAGCTTGCATAGGGTCGCTCTTCTCCGCCAGCGCCGCTTTGTATATCCCATACGCCGGTAGCCTCACTCGAACTCGCCGACTCAGCGGGTGGTGGCACGATGACCCAGGTTTCCGTACTTTCGCTGACGGGGTCTATCGGCAGCTTGCGCAGGTAGCGTTTGGTCACCAGCTCATTAAGCTCGGCAGGATAATGGCCGGTGTCGGCGTGGAATTTATCAATCGCATCACGCACCACGAACAAGGTTTCTCGCAGCGCGGCTTCACGCGTCCGATCAAGGTGCGAGAAATAGCGCGGCACGGCAATGCTGAGCAGCGTGGCAATGATTGCCATCACGACCAGCAATTCGATCAGCGTGAAGCCGCGACGCTTATCACCACTCACGGTAGGGGACACCATTCAAACCGACACGCTCGGAAAGCGAATACACATCGAACACGTCTTCACCTTCAAATGGCGCGTCGGGCGGGCTGGCATAGGCGCGCTTACCCCACGTGTCGGCTGCGGGAATATCGCTCTGCGGAAAAAACGGGTCGCGCGGCAGGCGGCGCAGAAAATAAATTTTTGTCCGCACAGGACTTTTTGCATCCTCAACACCCCCGGCCAACTCGTCAAGCGAGCGCGGATAGCCTGAGCCATCAGCACGGCGTTGTATGCGGCCCTCCTGGGTTGCCTGCTTGTAGGCGTCCAGCGCCTCGCGAATTTGCCGCAGCGCGCTGCGCAATTCCTGCTCTTTCATCCGCTGCATGCCGAGTTCGCTAAGCGGCACGGCAACAGAAGCCAGAATGCCGACAATGGCCACCGTCACGACCAGTTCGATCAGGGTGAAACCAGACAGCCTAGGCTTCATTATTTTCAATTACCGGCAGGCACATCTTGAGTCTGTTCCGGTGACGAAATAACGGGCACTGGCTGTGGCGAAGGGAGTAATTCTGCCGTGGGTGTCGGCGATACCGGTTCAGGTGTCAAACCGGCTGGCTCGGGTGCCACATCAGCCATACGGGCAGCTGCTGCATCGTAAGTAGGGCTTCCTGAAGGTTTGGATGATAAAGACAGCCCGCGCAGTTTGGTATTCGTCACTTGCAAAGCAGGGGCGCCAACGGAGGATTCGGATCCCGCTGCCGTGATGGCTGAAGCCCCCTCAGGCCGCACCAGATTGCGCACTACCCGTGGCGTGATCAACAGGATGATTTCAGTCTTGCTGTTGTTACTTCTCTGAGTGGAGAAAAGTCGGCCAATGACCGGGATGTCACCTAGCCCGGGAAGCTTGTTAGCGCTACTGCGTTCTTCATCGCTGATAAGGCCGGCCAATACCTGCGTTTCACCGTTTTTCAGGCGTAGCACAGTGGACGTTGTGCGGGTGCCGACCTGATAGGCAAGCGAACCGGCAGGGCCGGGAATCTCTTTGACAACACTACTGACTTCGAGGCCAACCTTGATGGACACTTCGTCATCCAGATACACGTTAGGCTCGACATCCAGCTTGAGGCCAATATCCAGATAGGATACCGATGCAGAAACACCGACATTCGCCGTAGACGTGGTGGTGAATACGGGCAACTTGTCACCAATGTGAATTTTTGCCTTCTCGCGGTTTTTAACCCGGATGCGCGGATTGGCCAGCAGATTGCCATCGCCCGCTTCGTTCCTCAAATTGAGGGTCAACGCCGGGTTGGTGACAAATGTTGTTAGGCCGGCGCGATTCCGCAAGTTAACGACGCCTGATGCGACCTCTGAACCGACCTGCGGGACAACCTGGCCACCTACCCCCTGAGTTGGCTGTAACACGATATTCGAGTCGCGCAGCAATCCATAACCAATCTGGTCAGGAAAGCGCAGACCGAGTTCCAGCAATTTGCTGCGGGTCATCTCTAGTACTTCAACTTCCAGCATGACTTCCGGTTCAGGTATATCAAGCGAATCAAGCAACCGCTCGGCCATGCGAACCGCTGCAGGGGTATCTTTAATCACGATGAGATTGAGCTTTTCATCGACAAAAATATCTTTTGTTTTCACTAATGTTTTGATCATTGCCTGGGCCTGCTTTACTTCGGCATTGGCGAGATAAAAACTGCGCGTCACCAGCTCTTGGTAATCCTTGATCTTGGATGGCATGTTCGGATAGATCAGTACCGAGTTTTCGTTGAGCATCTTGCGTTCGAGCTGGTTCGTTACCAGAATCAACTTTACGATTTCGTCGATGGACGTATCGCGCACGAAAATGGTCACTTTGGTATCCGACTTCACCTCTTTATCAAAGACAAAATTGATGCCTGAACTGCGTGCGATCACTTCGAACACGGTCTTTAACGGCGTATCGCGAAACTCCAGGGTAATCGGTTTATTAAAAGGCGACTTGAGCGCTGATTGAACCGGCGGTTCTGCTTGCGCAGCTTTCTTGCGCGCATCCTGTATCAACTGCCGTGCTTCGCTGTGCTGCGGATTCTCGGCGAGAATAGCGCGCAGAATGCGTTCTGCTGCGACTGTCTCGTTTTTACCAAGCAACACCTCGGCCTCACGCACCGCAATTTCATGCCGTCGTTCCACGGCAACTTCGGCAAGACCATTTTTCGCGCGTTGATTGTTCGCATCCAGCTTTTGCATACGCTGGTAAATCGCTTCGGCAGCTTCTGGGTGGTGAGCGGCACGCTCTGCTTCGGCTACTTTGAGCAACTGGTTGGTGGCGAGATCGCGCTGACGAAAATACTGGGCGCGCAATTCATGGTTATCTGGATCATCCTTCAGCGCCTGCGCCAGACGCAGCACACCATCATCAATTTTGCCTTCGGCAATCAAACGATGGCTTTCTTCGATTGCCGGATTGGCCGCACAACCCGAAAGCAGGAGCACAGCGACTACAGCAATAAAAGTGGTGAGCCGGGAAATGAAGCTATTGGAATGGATTATTTTCAATTTGCGCTTCCGAATGTCAGGTGTTGTTTTTGGTTGAGTGGCAGATAGACGAAAGTGATCTCCGTCGGGGTAATTTCGTCGATCTTGTACTCGGCCAGCACATCGCCCCGACGCAGCAGATGGGTGCGTGTACCTTGACCAAGAAATACCAGAATTTCACCGCCTTCCAGCACCTTGCCCAGATAGAGGAATGGCAGTGGTGGTGCTTTGGGTGCTGCTGGCTTGGGCGGGGGCGGCGGAGGCGGTTGCCAGCTGTGCGACGCAAACAAGTCGCCTGCCTGCGTTGCATATTGCTCACGTACTGTAGTGGTCTCGACAACCGTTGGGAGATCAGGGCGACCAGCGCTATTTAATGTTTTTTGCGGCGTTGGCTCTGGGGCATCAGCGGCTGGAAAATCAACCACTGAGGCGATGATGGTCGCGACCAGCGCAATGCCAAGCACCATGTTACGCAGCGACCATTTTGGCGGCGATTTCGGCGGCGATGTGGACGACAGTGTGGGTGACAAGGTTGTCGACAAAATCAGCCTGCCTTCAAAAAAAGTGTCAGGCGCATGCGCGATTCAACGGATGGGCTGCCCACGTCGTCGCGCCGAAAATTGATTTCATCGAGCGCCGTCGATGGTAGTGCGTTCATTATCTCGGCAAGCCAGGCGCGCAACTGTGGATAGCTGGCCCGCGCTGGCAGAGTGATCTGGTAGCGCAACAAGGGCGTGCCCGTGTCACGCACCAGGCGATATTCTCCGTGGGCAAGCTTCACACCGTTCGCCGCTGCGGCCTGGTGTATGGTCTTGACAGCAGCGAGTGTGCCCGAGGCAACCGGCAGGCTGGCGTACAGCGCATCCAGACGGCTGCGCGAGGTCTCTTGCGGTTTGGATTGTTGTGCCAGCTGCTTGCGTAATTCGACTTGTTGAGTACGCAACGCTATTGTCTGTGCCTTTAGCGCTGGCGCACCGAACAGTTGCCAAATGATGGCGCTAACGATCAGCACTAACCCGGCGGCGGCGGGCCAGCCATGCCGATAAAATTGAAATCTCAGATGTGCAAGCATAGGGCGTGATGTCATTAGCGTGGTGTTACCGTAGTGTCATGACCGATTATTCCAATCAACATCCAGCGAAAACCGGATGACCTCGACAGCGCCCGCCTGTTTTTCTTCATGACCCGAGAGTGTTGCTGCGGCAATTTGTGGTGATCCCCGCAGGCGAGTGACGTAAGCCACCACATCAGCTATCGTCTTCGCCTCGCCGGTAAGACGCAGCGTGCGCGTCTGCCCCTGGCTCTCGATACTGAGCAGCGCGATGCCAGGATCAGCGAGATTTTCAAGCTCATGCAATAGCGCGTTCCAAGGCAGATTCAGCTGCGAAACGATACGTTCAGCAGCTCTCTCATCGCCTTTCACCACGATCGGCACACTCTCGCGTCGACGCGGAACAGCATCGTGCCGTACCTGCCTTATCAGTCGTGCGTGCTGTGTTTCAACACGTTGTAGTTCTTCATGGGCGTCAAGGTAATCAACGATAACAACTCCCATGGCCGCCACGCCCACAGCAAACAACAGCAGGCCCAGCGGAGAAGCAAAGCGGCGGTGCTCAATAAAATCAATGCCCAGTGCATGCTTCATCGCAGTCATATGCCCAGCGCCATACGACAGCCGACTTTACCGGGCTTCGCCTGTGCTGCCGGTTGCAACCAGGTAAACGGGACAGCACCAGTAGAAGACGCTGGTGGCTCACCGTCCCCCGCAAGGTATACGGACGGCGTTGTGTCCTCAAGACTGTTCGGGATACCGATCTGCGCCATCATCCCCGGCAGTACATCACGCCAGTCTTCGTCAAGACGATGCGTGCGCAATCCAACCCAGCTCCCGCCATGTAACAGGCCAAGCGATAAACAATCCGCTTCGACCAAACCAAACCAGGCAGCCTTGCCCTTGAGCGTATTGCGCCAGCGGTCGAAAGCGGAAGAAAAATAAGGCATCACCGCAACCAGATGCGCCCCTGCGTCTTTACAGGTCGTATGTAATGCCGCCAGCAAGGCAGAGTCGATAGCGCAGGCAGGCATGGTCTGGTTTGGTGGCTGCGGTGGGAGTTGTATCTGCCAGTCCTCGACGACATTGCCGAAGGTTTCGCGAAAACTTAGCTTGGCATAGGCCACCCGCTCTTTCGGCTGGGTCAATTCGGGGTGCCACGGCAGCAGTTGCCAGCGCACAAAGCGCCCGGACAACACGATGCGCAGCGTGGGCGTTTGTGTGGGGTTTGCCTTGCGCTTCGCGGCAAGCAATCGTGTCAATGCCGCCACTGCCGGACGCCACGGTTCGGCGTCCGCTGTCTCTGCACAGAAAATACTATCGCAGGTCGCAACCTTGCCCGGCCACATTTTTTTGGTCTCGGCAAAAACAAGACGCTGCGTCGAGAGGCCGATATGAAGCGTTTCAGGTGACCACACGATTCAACTCCTGCAGACTGGTTTCTCCGCGCCGAACCATATCCAGCCCGGCCTCGCGCAACAATCGCGTGCCCTTGCGGCAGGCGGCCTCCTTGATGCGACGCACCGGTTCGCGCGTAACAATCATCTCGCGCAATTCGTCATCCAGCAGCAGCACCTCCGCTACGGCTTTGCGGCCCTTGAATCCGGTGCCACGACAGTGCGCGCAGCCGCGCCCAGTGCGGAAGTTAAAGCCATCAATAGCGGTGATGTCTGATATGGCCAGCAAGGCGGCATCGGGCACAGCAACTTGTGAACACTCCGGACAAATGACGCGCACCAGACGTTGCGCGACGATACCGTTAAGCGCTGCGACGAGGCTGTAGGGATCAAGCCCCATGTGCGTGAAACGGCCCAACACGTCAAATACATTGTTGGCGTGCACGGTGGTCAACACAAGATGTCCGGTGAGCGCAGCCTGCACGGCAATCTGTGCCGTCTCACCATCGCGGATTTCACCCACCATGATTTTGTCCGGGTCGTGGCGCAGGATGGAGCGCAAACCACGCGCGAAGGTCAGCCCTTTTTTCTCGTTAACCGGAATCTGCAACACGCCGGGCAGTTGGTATTCAACCGGGTCTTCGATGGTGACGATCTTGTCATGACCGGTGTTAATCTCGCCGATGGCGGCATACAGCGTGGTTGTCTTGCCGCTACCTGTGGGGCCGGTAACGAGCAGCATGCCATAGGGCTCGATGGCAAGCTGACGCAAAGCAGACATTGTTGCTTCATCAAAACCCAGCGCCTTGAAACTGAGCCCACTCACCTCATCGGAAAGACGCTGCTTGTCGAGAATGCGCAGCACGGCATCCTCGCCATGAATGCTGGGCATGATAGAAACGCGGATGTCAATCTCGCGGCCGCCCACCGCGACCTTGAAGCGTCCATCCTGCGGCACACGCCGTTCGGCAATGTCGAGCTCGGCCATGACCTTGATGCGGGAAATAACCTGCTCGGCATTTTCTGCGCCCTGAATACCGCCAACAGCTGCGAGCACACCGTCGATGCGATATTTGATGAAGATGCCGCCCGGTGCCGTCTCCAGATGAATATCGCTGGCGCCTGCCTTGAGCGCATCGTAAAGCGTCGAGTTCACCAAGCGCACCACCGGACTGGTGTCTTCGCTGATGCTCTTGAGCGAGATGTCCTCAGCGCCATCGCCATGGTGCGCTGATGGCTGCATGGAGACGATGCCGTCCATCGCGCGCAGTGTTTCTTCATGACGCGCTAGATACGCAGCAATGTCGCCGTGACTTGCCAAACGAATATCCAGTCGCGCACGTACGCGCTCTTCTATCCACCCACGCAAAGCGCTATTGAAGGGGTCTGCCAGCACCATGACAAGTGCGCCCGACGCGCCCTTTTGATCCGGCTGCTGCAGCGAAGTGCCGCGAAACAATAAACACTCCCGCTGCAAAGCCTCGCCATAAGAGAGCAGATCAAAGGCTGGCTCCATCTCATACATCTCGTCCATGTCCACAATGCGCATACGCACTGTCGCAGCAAGCCGCGCGGTAAATACCTCGTTGGATGCCCCGCCCTCTTCTGCCAATGCTTCGATCAGACGATAGCCACGCACCTTGGCCAGGCTGCGCGCAGCCTTGATCTCGTCAAGCGAATACGGCGTGACAAAACTACTCTGGTCATGTGGGCTATTCATCGAATACTCTCGGTCAGCTGAAAGATCGGCAGATACATAAGAACGACGATGACACCAATGAGCAAACCCATCAGCAACATCAGCAGTGGACCGAACAGACGTGTCGCCCATTCCGCCCAGCGCGCCATTTCCTCATCGTGAAAAGCCGCGATACGTTCCATCATTTCGCCCATGTTGCCGGCACGCTCGCCAACCCGCAGCATGCGTAATGCAACTGCGGTCGTCAGCCCGCCTGCCTCGAAAGCCTGCGAGATCGTATTTCCCTCACGAATACTTTTCGTCACATTAGTCAGGCGCGTCTGCAGTGCGGAAGATAGCAGTCCAGTCACCATATCCAGCGCCGGCACGATGGCAATGCCACCGAGCAGCAACATGCCCAGCGTGCGGTACATTCGCGTCAGTTGAAATACGCGCATGCGCTCACCCGCCGCCGGGATACGCCACATCAAACGCACCAGCCGCTGTGCCACCGTGCGGCGCACACTGCCTTGCATGGCACCCACCACCAGTGCCGCGACCAAACCGAGCAGCAGCGGCCAGTAATGTTCTACCGCCAGCCCCCACTGCAACAGTAGCCGCGAAAGTAGTGGCAAATTACCGCCCATGTCTTCGTAAATATGCGAGAAGCGCGGCACGACATAACCCATCAGAAACAGAATCACCAGGCCGCCGACAGCCACCAGCAGCGCCGGATAAATTGCTGCACTAACAAGCCGCCCCCGCAGGGTTTCAAGCTGGGAAGCATAGGCAATGTAGCGCGCTAGCGCTTCGCTAAGGCCACTGGTACGCTCACTGGCACGGATCGTCGCCGCATAGAGCGGAGGAAAGGCTTGCGGTGCATCTTCCAATGTGGCCGAAAAGGGTTTTCCTTCACACAAACCAACAACGATGCGTTGTAGCGTGGCACGCACAGCAGGTCGATGTTCCTTCTCGGTCAGGGTTTCTATGGCCTCAACAATAGAGATACCCGAGTTGAGCAATGAGAGTAATTCCTGGCTAAAGAGCAGCAACGGAAAGCGCGCCGTGCTGGAAGTTTGCAAACGACTGATAAACGGTGCATGCGCGACGGACAACACGGCATGACCTTGCGCAACCGCTTGACGTTCGGCATCGACGGCATCGGCAGCCTCCAACATCGTGATGCCAACCCCTGTATCCGCCTTCAGTATCTTGACCAGATATTTCATCGCCAATTACCAGTTGGTGATGTCTTCTGCCTCATCAGTACCACCTGGCTGGCCGTCCTTGCCATAAGAGAGCAGATCGTATTCGCTATGCTCGCCCGGGTTCTTGTAGATGTAGGCGTGCGACCAGGGATCCATCGGCACAGACTTCTTCAGATAAGGCCCAGACCATTTTGCTTCGCCTGCTGGACGCTCGTTCAATGCCGCCAGTCCTTGTTCGGTCGTTGGATAATGACCCGTATCAAGACGATATTGATCGAGTGATTTTTCCAGTGCATCAATCTGGGCACGCGCCGTTTTTGTTTGTGATTTGCCAATCTGTGCGAAAAATTTAGGCGCAACAAAACTGGCCAGCATGCCAATGATGACCATGACCACTAGCAGTTCAAGCAAGGTGAATCCAGCAACACGTGTAGCAGATTGAAAGCGTGGAGTCATATCAGGTTATGTCTGTTTTGCCGTCACATGAGCCACACGGCTACATCGGCGGACAAATCTCAATTGAGTCGTGAAGTCTAGGCACCTTGTGTTACAGGAAAGTTACTCATCGCCTCTATCCGATACATTGTCGGCTTTATCAAAAATGGTCTGATCGGCAACCGGACATCGAAATAATTTCTAAACTTTGTGGTGGTAGAGTGAGCGTCACGACCATGCATTTTGCTTTACTGAAAATATCATCCGATTGAAATAAACATGCACCGCGATTCGATTTAGTCATTAATTCTCTAGTGCTCGATTTTTTAAAAAAATCATTAGGTATCGCCACACTGCTCGCTTTCAGCCTGTCTGCTGCAAAGCCAGCGACGGCTGATATTTTCTATTTCGTCGCAGAGGATGGCACATCCCACTTTAGCGACCAAGCTTCGGATTCTCGCTATCGCCTGTTTCTTCACGACAAAAGGAAAACACCAGACCCTTCCGTAGCAAAAATATCCTATAGAGGTACAAGCGAAGCCAAGCGTCACCTTGATAGAGAAATTCTGGCAGCAGCGCAAGCGAACCGTATTGATGTAGCCCTTCTTCATTCGGTCATCGCAGTGGAATCCGGCTATAACCCCAAAGCGATCTCACCCAAAGGAGCACTGGGGCTAATGCAGTTAATGCCAGACACGGCTCGTCGCTACCGCGTGACTGACCCGCTCGATGTTAAACAGAACCTGCAAGGTGGTGCACGTCTTTTGCACGACCTACTGGATAGATTTTCTGGCGACAAACAACTGGCCCTGGCCGCCTACAATGCCGGCATAGGTACCGTTATGGCACATGGTCGACGCATTCCACCGTATCCGGAAACTGCCCGCTACGTGCCGGCAGTGCTGCAGCGTTATGAACAGCTGCGTAACAGCGCACAAATGCTAGCTGACTGATACAAAGCTCATCACACACTTCGCGAAAAACGGTAACCGCTTCCGCGCACAGTCTGAATCATGGCATCAAAGCTACTGTCTTCAAGCGCGGCGCGCAAGCGGCGGATGTGCACATCCACCGTGCGATCTTCGACAAAAACATGGTCACCCCACACCTGATTAAGCAGTTGGGCCCGGCTGTGCACCTGCTCGGTATGGGTCATAAGGAAACGCAACAGGCGAAATTCAGTCGGGCCAAGCGCCACCTCGGTACCAAATGCCGTAACACGATGGGTAGCCGAGTCAAGGCGTAACCCATTTACTTCAATTGCATCTGTGGCGATATGGGGAAGTCGGCGACGCAGAACAGCGGTGATACGGGCGAGTAATTCACGCGGAGAAAATGGCTTGGTGATGAAATCATCAACACCTGTCTCGAGTCCGGTAATCTTGTCACGCTCGTCGCTACGCGCAGTCAGCATGATGATTGACACATCACGTGAGTACGGGGCAGCCCGCAAACGGCGCGCCAGATCGATACCTGATATGCCAGGCAACATCCAGTCGAGCAAGATTAGATCAGGCAGCGCTGCCTTTATCATATCTTGCGCCGTTTCAGCATCAACGGCACGCTGCACGCGATGACCGGCACGAACCAGATTAACTGCGATCAACTCCTGAATTGATAGCTCATCTTCCACCACCAGAATTTGTGCTGCCATACCTATATATGCCGCCGCTCTTTTGAAAGTGGTGCAGTCTATGGAAGCTTAGTGACAACTTGATTACAGCATCCGCATTAGGGCTTTTCTGCTTGAGTTGATTGACTATGGGTAATCAATAGGCCAGTCAACGTATTGATTAATGGCAAGGTATTAGAGATAGCTTCACCATGCCTGATGCCGTATACAAGCTAATCAGCGCTATTAAAAAGCGTTGCATCACCAAAGGACTTGCCGTGAAGAAAAGTGAAGTGTTGCGTGCTGCCCTTTGTGGCTTTGCTCTCCAAAGCGACGATTACATCAAGGCAGCTTTGAGTTCCCTGGAGATCATCAAAACCGGGCGGCCACCTGAGAGGCTAAAGTAACCGTCATCCGACTCAGCCGATTCAGCCGACTTAGCCGACTTAGCTAATAGTCCCACCCTCAGCCAAACCAGCTTACCTCCCCATCTGAAATAAAAGATAACTTGTCCATGACACGGGATTGAAATTCGCAAGTCTTAATTTGCAATTAGCTTACGCGCAAGCTCTCACAGGAGTATTCTATTTTTGGTTTTAAGCGGGGTTGCCCCAACTCCCAGTTCTCGCTCTCGGATTGTGCCTGTGCCAAAGCGATCAACTTCCCACAAAGGCACGTAAAAGTCGCGTAGAAATGAAAAAGCCAACCGGTTAAGTTGGCCTAAGTCATTGAATCTTTGGTCGGGGCGAAAGGATTCGAACCTTCGACCCCTTGCACCCCATGCAAGTGCGCTACCAGGCTGCGCCACGCCCCGACAAGCGCAAATTATAGCAACAGAATGCTCTATTTAAGCTCGTCTGTGCGCAAAAAATCAATAATCGCAGTAATTTCTTTTCGTAACAAACTGGTTTGCATATTGAGTTGCAAACCAAATTGCGCCGATGATTGCACCTCAAGTGACTCACCCACTGATGCATTCATCGGCGCATTTTGGCCATTTAACTTTAGTGCTGCTGGGTCATCCAATCGATGTCGCGCACCGTTGATCGTAAACCCGTCCTGGTAAAGCAGCTCTCGAATTCGGCGTGCCAACAATACTTCATGGTGTTGGTAATAGCGCCGATTTCCGCGCCGCTTGACAGGGCGCAACTGAGTAAACTCCTGCTCCCAATAGCGTAATACGTGTGGTTTAACACCGCAAAGCTCGCTCACTTCACCGATGGTAAAGTAGCGTTTAGCTGGAATCGGCGGCAGTTCGTCCCGACTATTGCTGGGTATTGCCACGCGGGAATGCCTCTACGGCCATTTTGAGTTTTTGGCTGGCATGGAAAGTAACCACACGCCGTGCCGTGATTGGAATTTCTTCACCCGTTTTAGGATTGCGGCCCGGGCGTTGCGGCTTGTCACGCAATTGAAAATTGCAGAAGCCAGAAAGCTTGACGTCATCGCCTTCTTCTAACGCACTTTTCACTTCGTCGAAAAAAGCTTCCACCATATCTTTTGCTTCACGCTTGTTTAAACCCACTTTTTCAAAAAGAAGATCCGCCAGCTCTGATTTGGTTAATGTCATACAGACTCCTGCTACCAATAATTAATGAAAGTTCACCGCAATGAAGCACCGAAGTCATTTTGCGCAACGACTAAAAGCTTGGCAACAACGTCCTCGATTTCCGCATCCTCGAGAGTCCGTTGAGTATCTTGCATAACTATGTGAAAAGCAAGACTTTTCTGATTTTCACTTAAACCTTTCCCTTGATAGACATCAAACAACATGATGTCACGCACTAGCGCAGGAGCGGCTGCAAGCAAGGCATTTCGCACGGCCGAAGATGGCTGTGTTTGTGGGACAACCAGCGCAAGGTCACGTATCACTGCGGGCAAACGTGATACTTCGGCGTACTCAGTTGGCGGAGTCATTAACAAGGCAGCCAGCTCAAGTTCAAACACCATGGGAGCCTGCCCAAGCGAGTATTTTTCCACCCAGCGAGGATGCAACTCACCCAGCACGCCCACTGGCTGATTGTTTAGCATGACACGGGCGCTACGCCCGGGGTGAAACGCAGAATGGATTAAGGGTTCAAAGCTTAATTCGTGTGGTGAAAAAAGCGCTTCAACATCAGCCTTTATATCGTAAAAATCTACACGCCGTGGTGGCACGCCCCATTGATCAGGTGCGGCAAAGCCTGCTGCCAAGCCCGCTAGTCGAAGCGGCTGATCAAAACCCGTCACTGGCGCACTATTATTTTTATTGCTCGTTCTGAAAAAACAGCGCCCAAGCTCAAAAACTCGCACCCGCTCCGTTTGTCGTTTACGGTTGGTGACTAATGTATCAACCAAGCCACCGATGAGCGTTGAACGCATCACGCTCATGTTGCTGGCAATCGGATTAGCCAACACTATGGGTTGAGCAGTGGCTGTCGTATTTGAAAAATCAGCCTCCCACGCGGAATCCACAAAGCTGTAGGTAACAGTTTCATGATAGTCGCGCTGAGCTATTGCTTGCCGAATCTGCATCGGGCCACGACTAAACTCGGTCGCAGGCATCATGGCAACTCGCGCTACAGGCGGGATAGAAGGAATATTGTCGTACCCATGCAGGCGCGCGATTTCCTCAATCAAGTCTTCTTCAATTTCAATGTCGAAGCGGAAAGAAGGGGGAGTGACAACGAGATGATCGCCTTCCTGCGCAACACGCAGACCTAAACCGCGCAACAGTGCAGCGGCACGCTCTGGCATGACATCGATACCCAAAACTTTTGTGGCACGTGCCGGACGAAGCTTAACCGGAGCGCGACGAGGCAAATGCTCGGGTGAAACAGCTTCCGTGATAGAACCTACTTGCCCTCCCCCGCATGCAAGGATCAACGCTGTTGCCCGCTCAATCGCCAGGCGTGGCAAATCAAAATCCACCCCGCGCTCATAACGATGCGATGCATCCGATGAAAAACCTAAAGTCCGCGCTTTGCCCGCAATAGCCTCTGGCGCGAAAAAAGCGCTTTCCAGAAAAATATCGGTTGATACCGCTGTCACGCTTGAAGGCTCGCCTCCCATGATTCCTGCCAACGCGAGTGCGCGCTTCTCGTCAGCAATCAGTAGCATGTCCGGCGCAGGCTCAATCTCTACGCCATTGAGCAGCAACAAACGCTCATCAGGCTGCGGGTAACGCACATGGATACCACCTGAAAGCTTAGCGTCATCAAACGCATGCAGGGGCTGGCCAAGTTCCAGCATGACGTAATTGGTGATATCCACCACCGCTGAAATCGAGCGAATACCACTGCGCTCGATACGCTGCTTGATCCATTCCGGCGTGGCGGCTTGCGCATTCACACCACGCACGATGCGGCCGCAATAACGTGGGCAGGCAGCGGGGGCATCAAGGATAATTGTCCGCTGCGTGTCATGCACGGCGGCGACCGGCATGACTTCCGGCGGCATCAGCGGCGCGCCTGTCAATGCCGACAGTTCGCGCGCAATGCCAAGCAGCGACAGGCAATCTGCACGGTTAGGTGTCAGCTTGATGGTGATGAGATGGTCATCCAGATCAAGGCACGAACGAATGTTTTCGCCGACAACTGCATCCTCCGGCAGCACCAGCAAACCGCCGTGGTCATCCGCTATGCCTAGCTCACGTGACGAGCACAGCATGCCAAAACTCTCTATGCCACGCACTTTGGCTTGCTTGATGTCCATGCCGGGCAAGCGAGCACCCACCACCGCACAAGGCACTTTTAATCCAGCAGCCACATTCGGCGCGCCGCAAACAATGTGCAACAGCTCGCCCTGCCCTGCATCCACAGTGCAGAGATTGAGCTTATCGGCATCAGGGTGTTTTTCGACTGTCAACACTTGCGCCACAAACACACCAGAAAACTCAGGCGCAACGGTCTTGACATCTTCCACTTCCAATCCTGCCATGGTCAGCACATGACAGAGCGCCTCAGTATTGAGTGGCGGGTTGCACAGGCTACGCAGCCAGGATTCAGAAAATTGCATAATCAGGTGATCAACGTGAGCGTGGGTTTAATTGAATTGCGCAAGAAAGCGCAAATCGCCTTCAAAAAACAAGCGCAAATCAGGAATAGAGTAACGCAGCATCGCCAAGCGATCCGGCCCCATGCCAAAGGCAAAACCGGTGTACTTTTCAGGGTCGAAACCGCCAAACCGCAGCACGTTCGGATGCACCATGCCGCAGCCTGCAATTTCCAGCCAACGACCTTGCAGTGATCCACTCGTAAAGGCCACATCAATCTCGGCAGATGGCTCAGTGAAGGGGAAAAAGGACGGGCGAAAACGCACCGTCATATCGTCCGACTCAAAGAAGCGACGCAGAAAATCTGCAACCACGCCTTTGAGATCGGCAAAGCTGACGTTCTCACCGATCCACAAACCCTCGACCTGATGAAACATGGGCGAATGCGTCGCATCGGAATCCACACGATAAACCCGTCCCGGGCAAATCACACGCAGTTCAGGCAGCGTGTCCAGATGTTTGTAGCGCTCGACATGAGCCAGCATGGTACGAATCTGCACCGGGCTGGTATGCGTGCGCAGCAGCACGTCGTCTTGCACTTTACCATCCTCACCCTTGAGATAAAAGGTGTCGTGCATCGAACGTGCCGGATGATTTTCAGGCGTATTCAATGCCGTGAAGTTATGCCAATCCGTTTCAATCTCAGGGCCATCGGCCACATCAAAACCGATCGAGCGAAAAAGCTGCTCAATGCGCAGAAGGCTTTTAGTTACCGGATGCAGGCTGCCACACGGCATGCCTCGTCCTGGCAACGTGATATCCAGTGATTCAGTGGCTAATTGCGCCTCAAGACGGGCATTTTTCAGCTCATCGCGCCGTGTCACCAGCGCCGACTCTATGCGTTCTTTCGCCACATTAATGGCCGCACCCGCCACTTTGCGCTCATCCGGCGGCAGCTTGCCCAACCCTTTGAGCAAGACCGTGAGAGAACCCTCTTTGCCAAGGTAAACAGCCTTGGCATCCTCTAGCTTGGCAGGTTCATTCGCCAGCGCAAAATCAGCAATTGCCGATATCGCCAGTTGATCCAGGTGTTGATCCAGGTTATCCATCGATCATCTAAATAGCATGGGCAAAAACAATAACAGCGGTTGCAATTGAAAAAGGAGGCCCCCAAACAAGCTTGGGCCTCCTTTTTTCGGTTAAGCCGCGCTCAAGCGGAGAGCTGAGCCCGGGCCTGATTCGCCAGCGCAGCAAATGCCGGCTTGTCAAACACGGCCAGATCAGCCAGAACCTTGCGATCCACTTCAATGGAAGCTTTTTTCAAGCCATTCATCAAGGTGCTGTACTTCATACCCAATTCACGCGCAGCCGCGTTAATACGGGCAATCCACAACACGCGGAATTGACGTTTGCGTTGCCGACGGTCGCGATAAGCATATTGACCTGCCTTCATCACCGCTTCTTTGGCAATGCGATATACCTTACTGCGACGGCCGCGGTAACCCTTGGCCTGATCGAGAACTTTTTTGTGACGCGCGCGCGCCGTTACACCACGTTTTACTCTAGGCATGTTTTAGTCTCCTTAAGCGTTCGGCAGCATTGCGCGAACAGATTTAACATCGGAGGCATGAACCGTGAGCATACCGCGCAACTGACGCTTGGTCTTGGTCGTTTTCTTGGTGAGAATGTGACGTTTAAACGCCTGTGAGCGCTTGATACTACCGGAAGCGCGCACGATAAAGCGCTTCTTGGCACCGCTCTTGGTCTTCATCTTCGGCATCGAAGATCTCCCTATAACATGATAGCCAGGTGTTTCCCGCCTTGGGAATGCTTGATGACCCGCCATCACTTTTTATCCCAACCAGGCTCACGCACAGTAGGGAAAATCTCTTAAACTACAACTGCTTAAATAATACTTTTAATGTACTTTCTTCTTGGAAGGCGCCAGCACCATGACGAGTTGGCGGCCTTCCATTTTCGGAAACTGTTCAACCATTGCCTCTTGTACAAGATCCGCTTTGATACGTTCCAGCATACGCATGCCGATTTCCTGGTGAGCCATTTCACGCCCACGAAAACGCAAGGTAATTTTCGCCTTGTCGCCCTCACCAAGAAACTTTATGACATTACGCAACTTGATCTGGTAATCATTTTCATCCGTACCGGGACGAAACTTGATTTCCTTGACCAACACCTGCTTCTGCTTCTGTCGCGCCTCATGCAAACGCTTGGCTTCCTGATACTTGAACTTGCCAACGTCCATGATTTTGCACACAGGGGGCATGGCAGTTGGCGCAATTTCTACCAAATCCAGCCCAGCCTCTTCGGCCAGGGTCAGCGCTTGACGTATTGGAACAATACCTAACTGTTCGCCATCTTCCCCGACCAAACGAACTTCAGGGGAGGTAATTTCGTCATTTAGACGCTGCGACTTATCTTGAGCGATGGTTCAAATCTCCATAAAAAACAAATATCAGGCCACAAAAGCTGTACTACCCTTGCTGATTTTTTCATTCAGCAAGCGTTCAATCAAGGCTTGGGGGGACATCTGCCCGAGATCTTGATTGCCACGGGCACGCAAAGCGACCAACCCGGCGGCCTTTTCATTATCACCAACAACGACAATGTAAGGCCGCTTCAACAAACTATGTTCGCGTATTTTATAGTTTATTTTCTCTCCACGCAAATCACTTATCGCGCGAAGGCCTGCTTTTTTCAATAACTCGGCCACTTCCACCGCATAACCCGCCTGTGCTTCGGAGATATTCATCACCACAATCTGCACCGGCGCCAGCCATAGAGGGAAGGCGCCCGCATGGTTTTCGATCAGGATGCCGATGAAGCGCTCCAGCGAACCGAGAATCGCCCGATGCAGCATCACTGGTGTATGGCGTGCATTGTCTTCGCCGACAAATTCAGCGCCCAGGCGCTGCGGCATGGAAAAATCGACCTGCACCGTGCCGCATTGCCATGAACGACCAATCGCATCCTTGATATGGAATTCAATCTTCGGGCCGTAAAACGCCCCTTCGCCGGGTAGCTCTTCCCAAGCCAAGCCGCTGGCCGTGAGCGATGCGCGCAAGGCATTTTCAGCCTTGTCCCATGAGGCATCTTCGCCGACGCGGCTTTCTGGGCGTAGCGCCAGCTTGACCGCCACTTCGGTAAATCCAAAATCGGCATACACCTGCCGCACCAGATCGTTAAAGGCCGTCACTTCCTGCTGAATCTGGTCTTCGGTGCAGAAAATATGCCCGTCATCCTGCGTAAAGCCGCGCACGCGCATCACGCCGTGCAGCGCGCCCGAAGGCTCATTGCGGTGGCAGGAACCAAACTCGCCATAACGCAGCGGCAGGTCACGGTAAGAACGGATGCCCATGTTGAAAATCTGCACGTGCCCAGGGCAGTTCATTGGCTTTACCGCGTAGTCACGTTTTTCCGACTCGGTCGTGAACATGTGCTCATGGTAATGCTCCCAATGGCCGGATTTTTCCCACAGCGTGCGTTCCAGAATCTGCGGGCAGCGCACCTCTTGATAGCCATTATCGCGATACACCTGACGCATGTATTGCTCAATCTCCTGCCACACCGTCCAGCCATGCGGATGCCAGAACACCATGCCAGGCGCTTCTTCTTGCAGATGAAATAAATCGAGTTGGCGGCCCAGCTTACGATGATCACGCTTTTCGGCTTCTTCGAGCATGTGCAAATAGGCGTCGAGATCTTCTTTCTTGGCCCAGGCCGTGCCGTAAATCCGCTGCAACATCGCGTTTTTGGAGTCACCGCGCCAGTAGGCACCGGCCACTTTCATCAACTTGAAAACCTTGAGTTTGCCGGTGGACGGCACATGCGGGCCACGGCAAAGGTCAACAAAATCGCCTTCACGATAAAGCGATACATCCTCATCTTGCGGGATCGCCGCAATCAGTTCAGCTTTGTAATGCTCGCCGATGGATTTGAAAAACGCCACCGCCTGATCGCGCGGCACCACTTCGCGCGTCACGGGAAAATCTTTTTTCGCCAGTTCCGCCATGCGCTTTTCAATCGCGGCCAAATCTTCTGGCGTGAAGGGGCGGGTGTAGGCAAAATCGTAATAAAAACCGTTGTCGATCACCGGGCCTATCGTTACCTGCGCCTCGGGGAACAAGTCTTTCACCGCATACGCCAGCAGATGCGCGGTGGAATGCCGAATCACCTCCAGGCCATCGGCATCCTTATCCGTCACAATCGCCAACTGTGCATCCTGCGCAATCAGGCATGAGGTATCCACCAGCTGGCCATCCACACGACCCGCCAACGCAGCCTTGGCCAGCCCCGCGCCAATGGACGCGGCAACTTCGGCCACCGTCACCGGCTGTGGATATTCACGTTTTGAACCATCGGGCAGGGTAATGACAACCGGCATGAATACTTGCTCCAGAACAATAAATGAAAATCTGCAAAATCCAATTGGAAAGCGGCCACACAAATCACGCGTGGCCGCTGCTCATTCTGGCAGGATGCTGCTGCAAATCGACTGCCAGAAACGGCGCGAATTCTAACACGGCATGGTAACGAGCCTGTTCAAAAAGCCGCTATAAACCGTACCTTACCCCCCGCGCAAAGCCGCGATCGCCGGTTGACGCAACAGCCTGGCTGAACTCATCCACCCCACCGCTGCCACCAGCGCACTGCCTGCCGCCATGCCAATGAACCACAGCTGCACCTGCGGCAAATAATCCAGCTGAAACACAAAGCGCGCCAATCCCCAGCCGATGAGGCTGGCCGCTATGCCCGCCAGCAAACCAGCCATCGCGCCCAGCATTAAAAATTCCGCCAGCAGCGCGCGCACCAATTGCCGCCGCCGCGCACCCAGCGCACGCAACACCGCCAGCTCATGCTGACGCTCATCGCTACTCGCTTGCAGCGCCGCATATAAAACCGCCAGCCCGGCCAGCACGGCAAAACCGAACACCAGTTCCACCGCCCGCACCACCTGGTCAAGCGTATTGTTCAACTGTCGCACCAAAGAGGCGATATCAATCACCGTCAAATTGGGAAACCTCTTGATCAATTCAGGAATCAATGCGCCGCGATTGTCCGGCAAATAAAAGCTGGTGATGTAGCTTGCCGGGGCAGCATCGAGCACACCCGGCGGCGCGATGACAAAAAAATTCACCCGCATCGAATCCCAATCCAGCGTGCGCAATGACGTGATGCCTGCTTCAACGCGCTGCCCGGCAATATCGTAAGCCAGACGGTCGCCCAGTTGCAGATTCAGCGTCTTGGCAATGCCCTGCTCCACTGAAAACTCCGCCGTTTGACTATTGCCATGCCAGCGCCCGCTCGTCACGCGATTACCGGCGGGCAAATCCGCCGTCCACGACAAATTGAACTCGCGATCAAGCAAGCGTTGCGCCTGCTCGTCCGTATACTTTTTAGGATCAATCGCCACCCCATTGATCGCCACCAAACGCCCGCGCACCATGGGCGCCAACACCGGCGGCGGCAAACCCTGTTGCTTGAAAAAGTCGGCGGTGGCGAGACGCTGATCCGGCTGGATATTGATGACAAACCGATTCGGCGCATCCGCTGGCAGCTTCTTTTGCCAACTCGCCAATAAATCGCCACGCGCCACGGTGAAGAGCAGCAATGCCGTCAAGCCCAAAGCGAGCGCCACCGCCTGCACCAGCGTCGTCTTCAGCCGACGGCGCAAATTCACCAACCCATGCCGCCAGCCGTAGCCGCCGCCGGTTGGCCGCACCAGCCCCAGCAGCGCCACCCATCCATGCAACACCAGCGTGAACACAATCAGCGCAGCAAGAAATCCGGCCAGCACGATCAAACCCAGTTTCAAGCCGCCCGCCATCCACAGCATCAATCCCGCCAGCAACACACTGCCCAAGAGATACGCCATGACCGAGGCAGGCTCGAATTCCATTTCTCGGCGCAACACGCGCAAGGTGGACGCACGGCGCAGCCGCAACAGCGGCGGCAAAGCAAAACCACCGACCAGAATCAAACCCACCAGCACGCCATGTAACCAAGGCATGAGCGAAGCCGCAGGCAAAGCGGTGACCAAGAAGCCACCAAGCAACTGCTGCAACAGCAGCTGCACCGCATAGCCCAAGCCGCAACCCACCAACGTTGCCAGCACACCAAACAGCAAGAATTCGCCGCCATGAATCAGCAATAATTGCGCACCCGACGCGCCCAGGCAGCGCATCACCGCGCAGCCATCCAGATGCCGCCGCATGTAACGTTCCGCCGCCAAGGCCACCGCCACTGCCGCCAGAATCACCGCCAGCAACGCCGCCAAGCGCAAAAAGCGTTGTGCGCGCTCGGTGATGTTGCGAATCTCCGGACGCGCGTTATCCAGACTTTCCAGCTTTTCGCCGCGCCCCAGCCGCGTCTGCGCCCATTTCTCGAAACCCGCCACCACCTGCGGCTCACCCGCCAGATGCAGCCGATAACTCACGCGGCTGCCGTTCTGAATCAGCCCCGTGGCAGGCAAATCCGCCAGATTGATCATCAAGCGCGGCGCAAGGGCAAACAAATTCGTGCCGCGATCCGGCTCCAGCGTCAAGACCGCAGCAATATCCACATGGGCATTACCCAATGTCAGGCGGCTGCCCTTGGATAAATTCAAGGCAGTCGCCAGCCGCTCATCCGGCCAGGCCTCGCCCATGCGCGGTACAGCTTTCGTTGTCGCATCCGCCGCATTCAACGCGGGGGCGATACGCAACGCGCCGCGTAGCGGATAATTCTCCGACACCGCCTTGATCTCGGCCAGCTGAGTTGAGAATCCGGCCGCGCCGTTAATCTGCACCATGCTCGGAAAAGTCACACTCTGCGCCACCCGCAAGCCGCGCGCCGCTGCTTCGCGCGAATAATCCGCCGCCCACGGATGATCCGCCGTGAGCAGCAAATCGCCACCCAGCAACTGATGCGCCTCCAGCTTCAAGCCCTGCTCCACACGGTCGGTCAAAAACCCCACGCTGGTCAGCGCCGCTACCGCCAGCACAATCGCCAGGCCCACCACCGTGAGCTCGCCCGCACGCCAGTCGCGGCGCAGCATGCGCCAGATGAGATTGAAATTGTGCATTACGTTGTCTTATCTTCTGTAGAAGGTGAAGCGGCAGACTTCAGCCCTTGCGTTATACGTGCGCCAGGTCGCGTATCGCCAGTGGCAGTATTCTTATTTTCAAACGATCTCACCACCGAGCAGCATCTTTTTGGCCTGATCCCAATCAATAAACTGCGCCTCTCCTGACACCAGCGCGGCCTCGGCTTCGCGTAGCGCATCACCATGCCATGCAGGCGATTGCAGTGATACATCCTCGCGCGAAAGATCATCCCAAAGCGCCTCCATCATGCGCAGCTTTTCCATGCGGGTAAGGTGGGCAATCGTCACCATGTCAGCTCCTTCAATCATTCATCAAACCTTGATGGCGCATCATCGCACCGTGCGGCAGGCAAATCAATTGCGCCCAAAAAGTCGGCGCTGGCGAGACGGCAATCAATCAGTGTTGCGCCGCAGTGTTACGCCGTTGTGGGGTGCACATCGGCATGCGGTTTAACGTGCAACTCAACACCCAGCGCGCCCATCACTTTGAGGATGGTGGCAAAACTCGGGTTTCCTTCGCCGGAAAGCGCCTTGTACAGGCTCTCGCGCCCCAGACCCGTATCGCGTGCAAGCTGACTCATGCCTTTGGCACGGGCAATGTCGCCCAGCGCCTTGGCGATAAACGCTGCATCATCTCCCGCCTCTTCCAGGCAGGCGTCCAGATAAAGCGCGATATCTTCATCGGTCTTGAGGTGTTCTACAACATCCCATTTGCGTAGTTTGAGTGCCATGTCTCTGTCCTTTCTATAGTTCGCGCGCCAGTTTCAGCGCGGCCTTGATGTCTTTCGCCTGCGATGACTTCTCGCCACCTGCCAGCAGAATCACGACCTCCATGCCGCGCTGCGCGAAATACACGCGATAGCCCGGCCCATGATGAATTCGCATTTCCGACACGCCCTCACCCACCGGTTTGCAATCGCCGAAATTACCTTCCTCCGCACGACGAATCCGCATCTTGATGCGTGCCGACGCTTGTGCATCACGCAGGCCGACAAACCAGGTATCAAAAACTTCCGTGGTGTAAATGGTCTTCACGGTTTAGATTGTATATTTTGGGATACGAAAGAACAAGGCCTTTATTCAGCAGCGCAAAAGAAAAACTGAACACGCTGCTGCGTATCACACAGTGGTCAAACCAAGCATGTCCAAAAAGTCGGCGCTGGCAATACGGCGCTAACGAGGCGGCGACTCACGCTTTTGCCCTGCCGCTGCGCCGAGGTTTTGCGGCTGGCGCGGGCAGCAGGCTGGTGAGGGCTTGGTAGCGGGCGAAGAGGAAGGCGACGCGGGCGGCGTCGGTGGGAGCGTCTTTATAGGCGTAGGCGACGTCGACGGCGCGATCCAGCGTCTGGTGGGCGCGCAGCAGGTCGGGCGGCATGGTCAGCGGATCGTAGAGATCGGCCAGCGTCGCGTTGGGGTGGGCTGCGCGCGTATCGAGCACGGCTTGGGCTGCGGCTTCGATGGCGGCGCGTTGCTTGTCGGTGGGTTCGGGCCAGGGGAAGGTGTTGTAGACGATGCTGGCGGAATAGCGGTAGCGGCTTTCCAGTCGGCCACACACAGCACGCACCCAGGCGTTGTGCATCGTGGAGGTGAGGATGCCGAAGTGGAACGGAGTCGCTCCTCTTGTCATCAGTGCTGAATCGCTCGTCATCGTTGATGGCTCAATAAAACCAAGTGGTATGAACACTCGACGCTCAGATGAGACACGAGGGAATAATAAATACATAACGTCGGGTACGTTCTCTACATGAAACCGCGTCGGCGTCTCCGCGAGCTTCCGCGTCGGCGCGCTCTTGCTCGCCAGCCGCAATGCCTTCACCGCCTGCACGCGCTGCATCGCTTCGGGCATGGCGCGTAATTTTTCTGGCGGGCAGTCGCCCAGCCAGAGGCACCAGCGCTCATAACCGTTGATGAATTCATCAGCCCCGATCCAGC
>JAUSMB010000040.1 GCA_030645365.1 Rugosibacter sp. | reverse complement strand
TTTGGCGACGGGGGGAAGGCCCAAATGTTTGCGGTCAAAGCCTGGTGGATAGCCGCCTTCGGCTTCGTCGGTGACGTTGATGAGTTCGCCTTTGGGGTTGTAACACCAGCCGTGAAACATGCACAGGTGCACTTTCTGGTTGCCTTTGGTGTGGCGCACGACTTTGGCGCCGCGATGGGCGCAGACATTCAAAAAGCCGTGAATCTTGCCGTCTGCGTCACGGGTCAGGAGGACGGGTTGCCGACCAACGTTGATGGTGAAGTAGTCGTTGGCGTTGGGGATTTGGCTTTCATGCAGTGCATACACCCAGCCGCCTTCGATCAGGTGTTCCAGCTCCAGCTCAAATAGTGCCGGGTCGGTGTAGATGTTACGCGCGCCGAGGACAATATCACCCGGGCCATTGACGACGATCTGGTTTTCTAGATCGCTGAGTAGCTGGCGCAGTTTGTCTTGCTTGAGTGCATCGGCAGATAGGGGGGCGTTCATGGTGTGTCTCCTCTCGGATGTTTAACTTTAAAATCATCAGTAGGTCATTTAACGTGCACAATGGCAATGTACGGCATGACTCTTTTAAGGCAACAAAGTATAACTTATTGCCAACCAGCACGCTTATTTTCAACTAATGCAAGCACCTGCTCTTCTGGCCCGGCGGTCAAATCCCAGTGTTTTAAACGCGGCTTGACGATCCAGTTTTCCCATATAAAAGGCACAAATGAAGCCGCAAAACAAAGCACGATGCTGGGCATTTGCGGGGCATCCGGCACAGGCCGCAAGTATTCATATCTTTTATCGGGATCAAGATGGTGTTCTGAGTGATTCGAAATCTCAAAGGTGATCGCACGACTAAACGCCTTGAGATGATTCCAAGAGTGTCGCGGCTCAATGGCTGTGCCCGGTTTCCTTATCAAGCCATAGTGCTGGGTATAGTTAAACCCGCCAAAAATTAACCAAGCCAAAAGCCAGGTCATAAAGAAATAGGGGATTCCGCGCAAACCAGCAAAATAGATAAATATACTGAACCAGGCAGTAAGCAAACAAACCGACTCAAATATTCGGCCACGCCACCAAAAAGCACTATGCCCCAACTTGGCAAGCCGCGCACGCTCAATATCTACAGCTGTTCGCAAACTTTTAAAAAGCGAAGGATAAACAAAACTGTAAATCGTCTGCCCTCGTCTTGGGGTATCGTGGTCCTGCACGGTGCCCACGTCAATATGATGACCATGAATATGGTAAATGTCATACATGGGCAAACCCAGGATAGCTGAGTAAATCCGCGCATACATTAAGGCCATCCAGTTTTTACGATGCGAGAGCTCATGCGCGGCGGGCAGCGCACCCAGTGTGGTCAAAAAAGCAACCGAGCCCAGCGTGACGACGCGCTGACCTGTTGTCGCAATATCAGATGCGATCTGCTGAGCAAAAACGAACCACAGCACCCAGAGCACAGGTAATGGAAGGTATAGCGCAGCGGTATAGACCCAGCCAGGAAACCGGGTATGAACGGCTGTATCAACCCCAGAAAATCCATCCGCCAACACCAGCGCCAACACGCCAACAAAGCCTGCCCAAACCCACATGCCACCGAGCGCGATGCCCAGCGCTGCAAGTGCCACAAGAACAACAGGTAAAAAGCAACGAACCAGCTCAATTAACATCGCCGATACCTTTAATCAAAGTAGTCATCGAAAATACCTTAGCTTTCTTTAGCATTCTCTAGCAGCTCGTTCGATCTCAGCTTTAACAATGCGTTGCATGCACTGCGCCCATTCTCCGAGGATGTTGACGTACAAGCCCTCATCCGCACCATGTGTGCTGCTCATTTGTGCCTCGACTCCTAGCTGCTTACCCTGTTCATTCGTTCCGTTAATCCAGCGCGAATGCCCACGAGAAAACTCGCTAAAAGGTGCCGCTTTGGCTTGATAACCTAGCTGGCAGTTACGGAACTCAGCAATATCGTCGGGTGTTGCCATGCCGCTGGCATTGAAAAAATCTTCATACTGCCGCAACCGATGCTCGCGGCTTTCAGCACTTTCCCCTTTGGGTGCAATACAGTAGGTTGTGACTTCTGTACGATCCACTGCCAGCGGACGAAAAACACGAATCTGCGTACTGGCCTGATCCATCAGAAACACATTGGGCATGATCAGTAAATTGCGCGTTTTTTCTATCATCCATTGCGTACGTAGCTCGCCATGCCGCTCAAGGTGCCCTTCACGCATCTCATACCCCGGCCGTATTTGCGGATTGGGATAATTAAAATAAATCAGACCGTGCCCATATTTGAAGGCTAAAAAACCACTCCCGTTAAACATGCCGCTGGGGTTGACGGTCTTCGTTGTGTTGCCAGACAACCCTTTAGCGCGCCGACCCACCGTCATGAAATAGTTGGCATGGGTCGTGGGCAGGTGATACCCATCCAAGCCATTCTCGGCCTGCAGCTTCCAGTTACCCTGGTAGATGTAGGTCGTCTCACCGGGCAGCACTTCCAGTTCGCCCGTCGGGGATTGATCGGCGAGCAGGTCAATAAACGTGGTCGAGCCGTTGAGGTAATCCTTTAAAGGCGGGACGTCAGGGTTGAGGCTAACCCAGATAAAGCCGCGGTAGCTTTCCAGTTTGGCGAC
>JAUSMB010000027.1 GCA_030645365.1 Rugosibacter sp. | reverse complement strand
ACTTTGCCAATGAAAGGTACGGCTCAAGCGACAGACGATGAAGCAGAGAATGCGCTTAACGCAAGGCATCTGGCGAATGACCCTAAAACTCGTGCTGAAAATGTGATGATTGTCGATTTGTTGCGCAATGATCTCGGTCGTGTGGCGCAGCTGGGTACGGTGTGCGTGCCGAAGCTATTTCAAGTCGCGCGCTATGGCACGGTTTTGCAAATGACCTCCACGGTAGAGGCGAGGGTTGCGCCTACTTGTACATTGCACGATGTGCTCGCGGCGTTATTGCCGGCCGGATCTGTCACCGGTGCACCCAAGCAACGGACGCTCGACATCATTCACGCGTTGGAAACTTCGCCACGGGGTTATTACACGGGCGCGCTGGGCTGGTTTGATGTACCTCCGCCGGGGCAGTTGATGGGTGATTTTTGTTTGTCAGTTCCGATTCGGACGCTGTTGCTCGAAGCACCCGATGATGATGGACGACGAAGAGGAGAAATGGGTGTGGGTGCGGGTATCGTGCAGGACAGCACGGCAGATGCCGAGTTTCGCGAATGTGCACTAAAAGGTGTTTTTTTAACAGGACTCATGCATGAATTCGAGTTGTTCGAGACAATGCTTGCCACAGAAGCCGGTTGTCCTCATCTTGAGCGACATCTGCAACGCTTAGCTGCCTCGGCGCGGTATTTTGATTTTCCGTATGATGAAGGCCAGATACGTGAAGCGATTGCGCAGGCCTGTGCGGGCTTATCTATGCACCTGTCGCATCGGTTACGCTTGGCACTCAAGCCGTCAGGGGATCTGGGTGTACAGCTTGCACCGCTAGCGGATATGCCTGTTCCCGTGACCGTGTTGCTGAGCGAGGCGCCGGTGAAAATGAACCCTCTGTTTTTGCGACATAAAACTACCCATCGGGCAGATTACGATGCAGCGTGGCGAAGGGCCGAAGCCGCAGGCGCTTTTGATGTGCTGTTTTTCAATGATCAAGGAGAACTGACCGAGGGCGCGCGTAGCAGCGTGTTTGTAAAGCTCGCTGGCCACTGGTACACCCCGCCGTTGGCTTGCGGTCTGTTGCCGGGTGTGATGCGCAGTGTGTTGCTGGACGATTGCGCCTGGTCGGCGACAGAAAAAGTGCTCACACGGAATGACTTGCGTTCAGCTCAGGCGGTGGTGATGTGTAACGCCTTGCGCGGTGCGCTGCCAGCACAGATTGACTGGCAGCGGTCAGGCATTTAAGAAAAAAACCTCGCTGTTACTGTGGTAACGGCGAGGTCTTAAACGCTAATCGCTAACGATTAGCAAACAATTGACGTGTGGCAGGACTGAACTAAACGTGCTGACAGGCTAGTCATCCAGCGCGAGGTCAAATAGATCGCGCTTGAGCATGAGCTGCTGTGGCATGCGGGATTTGAGCTTATCAAACCATTCGCCATGTTGTTTAATTTCTTCACGCCAAGCGGTTGTGTCAATGGCAGCGAGCGCTTCAAAGACTTCTTTGGAAACCTCTGTATTGCCGCCCCAATCGAGGTCTTCAAAGCGGGGCACCCACCCCAAGGCCGTTTGTTTGGCATTGACATGCCCACGGCTGCGCTCGACAATCCATTTCAGCACGCGCATGTTTTCGCCAAAGCCTGGCCACATGAAGTTTCCTTGGGCATCCTGGCGAAACCAGTTGACCGTGAAAATACGTGGTGCGTGTTCCAGCTGGTGACCAATTTTTAACCAGTGATTGAAGTAGTCACCCATGTGATAACCGCAGAAAGGCAACATAGCAAAGGGATCGCGACGTACGATGCCTTGCTGGCCGGTGGCAGCAGCCGTTGTTTCCGAGCCCAGGGTCGCTGCCATATAGACCCCATAGTTCCAATTGAAGGCTTCAAAGACAAGCGGCACAGTGGTGGCGCGGCGGCCGCCAAATACGAAGGCTGAAATCGGTACGCCAGCGGTGTTTTCCCAGTCGGGATCGATCGAAGGGCATTGTGCAGCGGGCGCGGTAAAACGCGAATTGGGATGTGCTGCCTTGCGACCGGTTTTACCATCTTCCGGTGTCCAGTCCTTGCCTTGCCAGTCGATCAAATGCGCGGGGGGCTCTTTGGTCATGCCTTCCCACCACACATCGCCATCATCGGTGAGGGCGACATTGGTGAAAATGATGTTTTCCTTTAATGTCGCCATGGCATTGAAGTTGGTTTTTTCCGAGGTGCCGGGAGCGACACCGAAAAAGCCAGCTTCTGGATTGATCGCGTAGAGCCGCCCATCTTTTCCTGGTTTGATCCAGGCAATATCGTCGCCCACGGTGGTGACTTTCCAGCCACCCAGGCTTTGTGGCGGAATCAGCATGGCAAAGTTGGTTTTGCCACAGGCGGATGGAAAGGCCGCAGCAACATAGGACTTTTGTCCATCAGGGGATTCAACGCCAAGGATCAGCATGTGTTCGGCCAGCCAGCCTTCGTCACGGGCCATGGTTGAGGCGATGCGCAAGGCAAAACATTTTTTGCCAAGCAACGCATTGCCACCGTAACCGGAACCAAATGACCAGATTTCCCGCGTTTCCGGAAAGTGGCAGATATATTTGGTTGTATTACATGGCCATTTAACATCCTGCTGTCCGGGTTCTAGTGGATGGCCCACGCTATGCAGGCAGGGAACAAATTCACCATCACTGCCCAGTTGGTCGAACACAGCACGACCCATGCGCGTCATGATGCGCATATTGACAACTACGTACGGGCTGTCGGAGAGCTCAACACCAATATGTGCAATAGGTGAGCCGATCGGGCCCATCGAGAAGGGAATCACATACAGTGTGCGGCCACGCATACAACCTTTGAAAAGGCTGCGTAGCGTGTCTTTCATTTTGGATGGGTCTTCCCAATTGTTGTTGGGGCCTGCATCTTCCGGATCCGTCGTGCACACATAAGTACGATCTTCCACGCGGGCGACATCTGATGGATCAGACAACGCAAGATAGGAATTCGGGCGTTTGGCCGGATTGAGCCGCTTCATGCTTCCTGTAGCGACCATTTGTTCAAACAGGGTGTTGGCTTCTTCTTCCGAACCGTCACACCACATGATTTGATCGGGCTCAGTGAGTGCCGCGACCTCCGCAACCCATGCTTTGAGTTTGGCATGTTGAATATAGCTGGGGGTAACGGCCAAAGATGATTTGTTCATGAGGCAACGGATCTCCAAAGGTTAAATCGTGCATTTTTATTAACGCGCCGCTTGGCACCAGAAAGCGAAGGGATCAAGGGGTAGGGATCACCGGACTTTTGGTTGTCCGCGCCACCATGGTCACTCGCAGTAGCTGAACTCATGGTGCCGCAGATGCTGAATTGATGCGGGGTGCGCATCAGGCTGCTGGCAAGCGGGAAAATTATTTCTTAACTATATCATGATGCGCACTTGATAGTCGCCTGAGGGGTGTGTATGAAGGAGTGCTCGGCGCAAACTGCAAGCATTCAAAAACATGGATTCTCCACTGCAGGATGGGGGCTTTGCAGAAAAAGTCGGCGCTGGTGACACGGCGTTAGAATGAGACTTTGAATAGACCCCAACACATCTCAATATGCTGCACGTGATAAATGCGAAAAAATGACTAAGC
Organism: Rugosibacter sp.; assembly: GCA_030645365.1. Classification (GTDB taxonomy): domain Bacteria; phylum Pseudomonadota; class Gammaproteobacteria; order Burkholderiales; family Rhodocyclaceae; genus Rugosibacter. The sequence continues at coordinate 10,798 of JAUSMB010000027.1, read as the reverse complement.
AGCCGCCTAAAATTGCATTGATTCTTACCGGGGGTGGTGCGCGGGCAGCATATCAAGTGGGCGTCCTCAAGGCAGTGCGCGAGTTGCTACCCGAGCCGCGACGTAATCCATTTCAGATACTTTGTGGCACCTCGGCGGGTGCGATTAATGCCGCCACGATAGCGACCTGGGCTGAAAATTTTGGTGCGGGTGTCGATCATTTATGTCACGTGTGGGAGAATTTTCATGCGCATCAGGTGTATCGCACGGATGTTTTGGGCGTGGCAGGTTCGGGTGCGCGCTGGCTGACTGCGCTGATGTTTGGTTGGGCGACACATCGCGCTCCGCGCTCATTGCTTGATAACGCACCTCTGCGCCAATTGTTAACCGATAGTCTGGACTTGAATCGGATTGAGCAGGCGATTGAAAGCCAGGTGTTGCATTCAGTGAGCATTACCTGTTCTGGTTATTCGAGCGGACAGAGTGTGACATTTTTTCAGGGGCGCCCTGATCTTGAGCCTTGGCAGCGAAGCCAGCGGGTAGGGGCGCATGTCAAGTTGAATCTGGATCATCTGCTGGCATCAAGCGCGATTCCTTTTGTGTTCCCCGCTGTGAAAGTTAATCGCGAATGGTTTGGGGATGGATCGATGCGGCAAACAGCGCCTATTTCACCTGCCATTCATCTTGGAGCAGACAAAGTTCTGGTGATCGGTGGAGGCCGTTTGCATGAAGAGCATTCTCGTCCCCGTACGACGTCTTATCCTTCGCTGGCGCAGATCGCAGGGCATGCATTGTCCAGTATTTTTCTGGATAGCCTGTCTGTGGACCTGGAACGGCTGATTCGCATAAATCACACGATTGCACTGATACCCGAAGCGATACGCCAACAGCAAGGCACCACCCTGCGTCCGATCGAGGTGCTGGTGATTTCACCTTCTGAACGACTTGATCATTTGGCGGCAAGACATGTCGGGACACTGCCTTGGCCGATCAGAATGTTGTTGCGCGGGATCGGCGCCATGAACCGCAATGGTGGGGCATTGATTAGTTATTTGCTCTTTGAGCGAGCGTACACTTGCGCCTTGGTTGAGCTTGGTTATCGTGACACGTTATTACAGCGCGAAAAAGTGATCGAATTTCTGGATATCGAAACGACAGAAAGCTATGCCAATAGCAAGGACAAAGTCTAAGATTCAAGTTGAGATTACCGATATAACCATCTAAATTTATTAGAGATAAGTGTTATTATTGTTTTATTAGTATTTAGCAAAAGGATAAAAGGATGTTTTTTATGAAAAAAGCACTCCTCATGTTGCTTGCAACAGCCGTGGTTGGCTTGAGTGTTGCCCCTCTGACAGCCGATGCTTCGGTTAAAAAGAATGGCAAACATGTCAAATCAACTGTACAGCTGAAAAAATCAACTGCACAACTGAAGTCGAAGTCGAAGTCGAAGTCGAAAAAAACTGCGCAGCTGAAGTCAAAGTCGAAAAAACATGCCCGAGTGATAACTCATATCAGATATTCAAGGCAGGGGGCATCGCCTTTATTGAGCGATTCGCAAGTGCTCGCCTTAGAGTCTTCTGCTGTGCTGGTGCAGGACCAGGCGACCGGTGCCGTGTTGTATGAAAAAAATGCGAATGCGGTATTGCCTATCGCATCAATTACCAAATTGATGACGGCCATGGTGGCCTTGGACGCCAGCCCGGATCTTAAAGAAACCTTGATCATCGGCATGGAAGATGTGGACCTCTTGAAAGGCACGCACTCACGTCTCAACCTAGGGACACAGTTGTCAAGAGAAGAAATGTTGCGCCTCGCGCTGATGTCTTCAGAAAATCGCGCGGCTTCGGCTTTGTCCCGGCATTATCCAGGGGGGCAAAAAGCTTTTGTTGCTGCAATGAATGTCAAGGCAAAAATGCTGGGTCTTAACGACACGCGTTTTTTTGACCCCACCGGGCTGACGGCATTAAATGTTTCCAGCTCGCATGATTTGGCCAAGATGGTGAGTGCGGCACATCAGTATCCGTTGATCCGTGAGTTCACGACAACAGTGGAAGAAGAAGTGAATGTCGCGGGGCGGTCACAACAATTTCATAACACCAATGCACTGGTCAAAAGTCCGGCATGGCAGATCGGTTTGTCGAAAACCGGTTATATCAGCGAGGCAGGGCGTTGTTTGGTGATGCAGGCTTGGATCAACAGTAAACCCACCATCATTGTCCTGCTCGATTCCGTGGGCAAAATGACCCGAGTTGGTGACGCCAATCGCATCAAGCGTTGGGTCGAAGCGAAAGCGCCCCAACGTTTGCCGACAAGCTGATCCAATCTGGCAGAATTTAGCCGCTGTTGCGTAATCCAGCAGCGATGCCGTTGATGCTCAGGTGAATGCCGCGCTGTACTTTTTCATCAGTAGTCCCGGCGCGAAAACGGCGCAGTAGTTCGACTTGCAGGTGATTGAGCGGGTCGATATACGGAAAGCGATTACGAATAGAGCGTTTTAATAGCGGGTTGCTATCAAGCAACTCGCTGGTTTTTGTAATTTCAAGCAGTGCATCAATGGCTGCCTGCCACTCGGTTTTCAGGCGCGGAAAAATGGCTTGGCGCAAGGTTTCATCCGTAACTAGTTGCGAATAGCGTTCTGCAATGGCGATATCACTTTTGGCCAGCACCATGTCCATGTTGGACAGCAGCGTGCGAAAAAATCCCCATTCTTGATTCATGCGGCAAAGCAATTGCATGCCGGTGTCGCCATGCTTGGCTTTCCATTCCGCCACGGCGGCACCAAAGCCAAACCAGCCTGGCAGCATGAGACGACACTGCGCCCAGGAAAACACCCACGGAATGGCTCGTAAATCTTCAATCGCCGTGCTGTGTTTGCGTGAGGCGGGACGGCTGCCAATGTTAAGAGAAGCAATTTCTGAAATGACGGTCGATTCCCAAAAATACTGTTCAAAGTTTGGTGTGTCATAAACCAATGATCGATAGGCATTAAAGGCACTGTTTGAGAGCGCTTCCATGGCAGCAAGAAATTCTGTCGGCGGATTGTCAAACACCCGTGGCAGCAGCGTGGCTTCGAGCGTGGCAGCAGCGAGGATTTCCAGATTACGGCGGCCGAGTTCCGGGTTGGCGTATTTTGAAGCAATGACTTCGCCTTGCTCGGTAATGCGTATCTGCCCTTGAACTGCGCCCTGCGGCTGGGCAAGAATTGCCTGATAACTCGGCCCACCACCACGACCCACCGAGCCACCTCGCCCGTGAAACAGTCGCAGGCGAACGCCATGACGAGCGAATACTGCAGTGAGTGCAATCTCACAACGATACAAGGCCCAGCCTGAGGTCAAAAATCCGCCATCCTTGTTGCTGTCGGAATAACCCAGCATGATTTCCTGCCAGTTGCCACGGCTGGCCAACAGCTGCTTGTACAGAGGCAGGGACAATAATTGATCCATGACAGCCGCTGCGTTTTCCAGGTCGTTGATGGTTTCGAACAGGGGCACGATATGCACATCGAGCGTATGGTTCAGCGGCTGTAACAACCCGGCTTCTTTGAGCAGTACCGCTACTTCGAGCATGTCGGATACGCTGCTGGCTTTGGAAATGATGACGTTTTCGATCGATGCTTGACCATAGCGCTGATGAATCTGGCGGGCCGTATGCAAGATGTCCAGCTCGCTTTGTGTCTCAGCCGAGTAAGTCACAGAAGGTGAAGTAAGCGGCCGGGGCGTGGCGAGTTCATCCAGCAATAATTTGACGCGAGCCGTTTCATCCAGCGCGAGATAATCTATCCCCAGGCAGGCGATGGCAAGTAGCTCGGCTACGGTGCGCTCATGTACTTCGGAGTTTTGGCGCAGATCGAGAGGTGCCAAGTGAAAGCCGAAAATGGCAACACTGCGGCGAAGGTGGCGCAAGCGTCCACGCGCGAGCAGGCTAGCTTTGTGGTTTATTAACGAGGCATGCAGAATATCCAGATCTGCGGCAAATTCGGCAGCATCGGCATAAGGTTCGGCAGAACCCACAGGGTGACGCGGGGCTTCGAGCTCATCCAGTTGCTGTGCGGTGGCGGCCAGGCGCGTATACATTCCGGCAATGGCGCGACGGTAAGGTTCGTCATCGCGATGCGGGCTGTGATCGGGCGAGCGGGCTGCCAGTTCTTTTAACGCATCGGAAATCTCGACCAGGGATGACGTGGGAGATAGCTCCGCGCCCAGTCGATGGAGCTGTTCCAGTTGATGGCTGAGGGCTTTGCGACTTTGCGCACGTACAGCGGCCAGCAAGACGTCTGCGGTAACAAACGGATTGCCGTCGCGGTCGCCACCGATCCACGAGCCGGGGTGTAAAAATGGTTTCAGTTCATCTTTTGGCCAGTCAGGCACGATGAGCGCAAGATGGTCTTCCAGCCGGTTATAGAGTTGGGGGAGTTCATGCAAGAAGGTGGTGTCATAGAAGGTTAGCGCATTGGCAATTTCGTCCGCAACGGAAAGCTTGGCCCGACGCAACATGCGGGTTTGCCATAGCGTCAGCACGGCACGACGAATGGCTTCTTCATCTTCTTGCATTTCATCCGGGGTGAGCTCGCTACGGTCGCGTGCCTCAAGCAAGCGGGCGATTTCCCATTGGCAATCAAGAATGCTTTTACGCTGAACTTCCGTTGGATGCGCTGTAAGTACGGGAGAAACTTTTGCGTGCGTGAAAAAATCAGCCAGTACTTTGGCGTCAACACCAGCTTCTTGTGCGCGGGCAATCGCGTTCTCTAAACTGCCTTCGCGAGGTTTGGCGCCTGCCAATGCATGCGCGCGGGCGCGGCGCAGATGGTGCTGGTCTTCTGCGATGTTAGCGAGATGCGAAAAATAGCTGAAGGCTCGTGCGACTTGAGTCGTATGCTCGTTAGGCAATGCGGTGAGCAGTTCTTCCAGCTGATCGCGTGCAACCAGATCGTCATGGCGATGAAAACGGATCGCCAGCTGGCGAATGTGCTCAACCGTAGCGAAGGCATCGTTGCCTTCTTGCTCGCGCAAGGTGTCACCCAGGAGGCGACCAAGAAAGCGAATATCTTCGCGTAAGGGTGCCTCTTTGTCTTCACTGGAAAGATTGGCTGTAATCATGGCGTTATAGGCGTTCAGTTGTGTAGTCGATTGGTCGAGTGTGGCGGCGAACGAAAAGTCGGCGCTGGTGATACGGCGGCATAGCGCTTAACGCGGACAATCATGGTGCAATGATAAACTCATAAGCTGATGGTTTTTTGTTCTTCGGGCGCTAACATGGTCCCGAATTTTTATACGCGCTAGACCCCTTGCAATGACTTCTGACTCTTTATCAACACCACTGCCTTCGCTGCCTTCGCCGCCATCGCGCTTGATCATCGCGACTCGTGAATCTCGTCTTGCACTCTGGCAGGCTGAGCATGTCCGCACGCTGTTGCAGCAATGCTATCCCTCCTGCGAGGTGAATTTGCTGGGTATGACAACGCGAGGCGATCAAATACTTGACCGTCCCCTAGCTAAAATCGGCGGTAAAGGATTGTTCGTCAAAGAGCTGGAGACGGCCTTGCTGGAAGGTGTGGCCGATATTGCCGTGCATTCAATGAAAGACGTGCCAATGCAAATGGAAGCGGCGTTTACTCTGGTTGCCATCGGTCCGCGTGAAGTGCCCGAGGATGCGTTTATTTCCAATAAATACGCCAGTCTCGACGAGTTGCCGCCGGGCGCCGTGGTGGGTACTTCTAGTTTACGTCGCGAATCGCAGCTCCATGCCCGCTTTCCTTATCTGGCCGTCTCGCCCTTGCGCGGCAATCTCGATACGCGTTTGAGAAAGCTGGACGAAGGTCAGTTCGACGCCATTATTCTGGCTGCCGCAGGATTGAAGCGTCTGGGCTTGGGTGCGCGCATTCGCTCAGTGTTGACGGCAGAAGACTCTTTGCCTGCACCAGGGCAAGGTGCGTTGGGGATTGAGGCGCTGGCGAGCCGACCCGAGATTGCTGCCTGGATGGCACCGCTGCATGATGCAGCCACAGCCGCCTGTGTGCGTGCCGAGCGTGCCATGGCGCGTGCCTTAGGCGGCAGTTGTGAGGTGCCGCTGGGGGCTTACGCAAAAATGCGTGACGATACAATTTGGCTGCGCGGTTTTGTCGCCACACCCGATGGCACGCGCATGGCACATGCAGAGCTGAGCGGGGTAATGGCTCATCCGGAAGCGTTGGGGAAAAACCTGGCTGATGCCTTGCGCGCGGCAGGTGCTGAATCGATTCTTTCAAGTCTCGCCTGAAACTGGGTGGGGCAGACATGACTCTCAGAGGGCGGCATGTGGTCATTACCCGCCCGTCCGGGCAGGCCGAGCATCTGGCAACCTTGCTGGTGGAGCAAGGCGCGCACCCGGTGTTTTTTCCGGTGTTGGAGATCCATGACTGCGCAGACATCACCCCGGTGCTGGCAGCGGCGATTGCGTTAGACACCTATGATCTGGCCGTGTTTGTCAGCCCGAACGCCATTGAAAAAGCGCTGGATATCATTTTGCCGCGACGTGCCTGGCCTGTGCATTTACCCGCCATCGTGCTGGGCAAAATGAGCGAACAGGTGCTCCTGCGCCGGGGTGTTGCCAACGTGATATCGCCTGCGTTGCGCTTTGATTCAGAAGCCCTGCTTGAATTGCCTGAGCTGGCCGCAGTAGCGGGTCGGCGCATCATTATTTTTCGTGGGGATACGGGGCGCGACCTACTCAGCGAAACCCTCACTGCGCGTGGCGCAGACGTACATCATGTGACATGTTATTGGCGCCTGCCTTCAAAGGCTGACCCTGGCCCGTTATTGAAGCGTTGGGAAGCAGGTACGCTGGACGCGGTGACGCTGACCAGCAGTGAGAGTTTGCGCTATTTTTTTGAAATGATTGGCCATTTGGGGCAGGCCTGGTTAAAAAAGACGCCTGTATTTGTTACGCATCAGCGCATTGCCGCGCAAGCCAGTGCGCTGGGGCTGCAACAGATTATTCCCACCGCCCCAGGGGACGATGGTTTGATAGCAGAACTCATGCAATACTACGCACATCATGGAACATGAAAATAACGCTTTATTAACGCAAACACTGCCTTTGCCACCCAACAGAAGACGCTTATTGTCTCGTCCGTCGATCTGGGCCTTCTTGATTTTATTGGCGCTGATACTGGCCCAGTGGATTGATAGCCGCAAGCAAATTTCGGCCATTCAGCAAGAGGTTGCGCATCGGCTGACCGAGAATGATCAAGCGGCTAAAGAGACGCGCTTTCTGGCCAAGCAAACCCAAGATACGGCGCTCACGGTGCAAGCTAAAGTGACTTTGCTGGAAGAGCGGCTGGCGGAAATACAGAGCCAGTCGGTGGCGTTGCAATCCATGTACCAGGAAATGTCCAGTAGTCGCGATCAGCGTTTATTGGCCGAGGTTGAACAAGCCATTACCCTGGCGATGCAGCAGTTGCAGTTTGCCGGGAATGTCGAAACGGCACTCATCGCTTTGGAAAATGCCGATACACGTCTGGCAAAGGAATTGCAGCCGCAGTTTATATCCCTGCGACGTTTGCTTGCGCGTGATATTGCGCTGTTAAAAGCAACGCCCGGTGCCGATCTGACAGGCCTGTCGTTGAAAATTGAAGGTGTTGCGAGCGCGGTGGATACCTTGCCTCTGGCATTTGAACACCGGCCCCAAAATCCGCCTGTGGCATCCACGACGGACGCTGCGCCAGCATCGTTCATTAATCGCAGTTACTGGCAGGCCTTGGTTTCCGAGGTGTGGCATGAGCTGTATCAGCTGTTGCGTATTGAGCGCATTGAAGAGCGTGATCCGGCTTTGCTCTCGCCCAGCCAGAGTTTCTTTTTGCGCGAGAATCTCAAGCTGCGCTTACTCAATGCGCGGTTGGCGCTACTGCAACGTGATGGTAAAACCTTTCGCGATGAAACTATCCAGACGCAAGCCTTATTGGATCGCTATTTTGATGTGCGCGCGCCATCGGTTGTCACCGCGCGAAAAACACTCAACGCCCTGGCGGCTACGGATGTCGGTTTTAATCTTCCCTCACTGAGTGAAACATTGGCCGCTGTGCGAAATCTCAAACTTTCCCGCGATAGCGGCGTGAGCAGGTAGGGCCATGCGTTCCCTATTCTGGTTATTGACGCTGGCAGCGTTGGCGGTTGGGTTGGCTGTGGCAGCGCGCTACAACGCAGGCTATGTGCTGCTGGTAATGCCCCCTTGGCGCGCAGAAGTATCGCTGAACTTTTTTCTGCTGTTAGCCATTGTCGGTTTTATTCTTTTGTACTGGGTGGTTCGCCTGGTTAGGAGCACCTTGGCATTACCTCGGGCTGTTGCTGAATTTCGGCAACGCCAGCGGCTGAATAAAGCGACTACCGCTCATTTTGAAGCGGCGCGTTTGTTGCAAGAGGGTCGATTTGGTCACGCGCTGCGCAGTGCAGAAAAAGCCTGGGCTGATCACCCCGTCCCCGGTGCTGCTGCCTTGCTTGCTTGGCGGGCGGCACATAATCTGCGCGATGCGGAACGTGAAGCTTTATGGGCTGATCGGGTGCGCGCGGCGGATGATCAAGGCTTCAAGGCTGCACGGCTCATGGTTGAAGCGGAGTTTGCGCTGGAAGAGCGGCGTTTTTCGGATGCGCGTGCCACCTTGCAAATGCTGGCCCTGAATGGCGGACGCCACATCGCTGCGCTACGCTTGGCGTTGCGTGCTGAACGCGGATTGGGCCATTGGAGTGAAGTCGCCAAGCTGGTACGCCAGCTAGAAAAACACAAAGCCTTGACACCAGAACAAGCGTTGCCGTTACGCAGCAGTGTGCTGCGTGAATCGCTGCGCGATCTGAAAGGCAATAAAGAAGGGTTGCTGCGCTACTGGCGCTCGTTGGATGCACGTGATCGTGAAGAGCCTTTATTGGCACGTGAAACAGCGCTTGCATTGATAGCCACCAACGCAAGCGCTGAAGCACAACAAATTATTGAGCAGGCATTGCAAAAGCATTGGGAAGATGATCTGGTGCAGGTTTATGCGCAATGCACGGGCGGGGATCTCATCGGGCGGATTGCCCAGGCAGAAAAATGGCTCGCACAACACCCCCGAGATAGTGCCTTGTTGCTTGCGCTGGGGCGCTTATGTCGCCAGCAACAATTGTGGGGCAAGGCGCAAAGTTATCTGGAAGCGGCGCTGGCCATTGCGCCGCAACGAGCGACACATATCGAACTGGCGCAATTATTCGATCAGTTGGAAAACTCGGCGCTGGCGATACGGCACTATCGTGCGGCAGCCGCGCTTTAAGCGCATGGTCTGGCGTCGTCAAGCGCTTTACTTTGGACACCGATCACCCTCGGCGATGAATATCCCCAATAAGTCACAGATTGATTCAACTCGCTGTGCGCTTTCTTTGTAAATTCCCTCCGTGGGTTGAAAGAGGCTGTTTGACAGCCCGATCAATGCGGTCGATGCTTCACGTACTTTCGTCGCAGATGGGAGAAAAAAGATTCTTGCGGTGACAACGTATAGCGGGACCAAAAAGAGGTGAGCATGCAATTGAGACGAAAGGCGACGTAGTTGCCGAGATGCTTCGTGCATTACCTCTTTCGAAGGAACACCGGGGTTGGCAATAACGTTCGCATGTTCAATCAGTGAGTGCGAAATTTGCCCAATAGTTTTCTTCATCTCGTGGACGGGCTCGATTACTAACTTCACAAACATCTGACCAAGTACGAAAGTAAGTACGCCCGAAACAATTGTGAGCAGAACGGTGCAGTTCATTGGTAGCCTCTTTGCGCCGAACGCTAATTAGGGTGCCTTGCATACGGCACGGTCGCCCACTTTAGTGCATCGGCCAATATTGGCCTTCATCAGCTGATCGATGCAATGTTTTTGAGCTGCCTGCAACTCCTCGGGGTACCAGGAGAAAATTGGGTCTGAGGTTTCGTGTAGCCAGAGAGCGTCCTTCTGCCAGTCAGCAAGCCTGAGAATGAAGGTTTCCCCAGTACAAGATGCAAACTCTTTCTCATTACCTTTGAGCCACCAATCGAACTTGTGACCGTTGTCACCGGCAAGCCAATTTCTAGCTGTAGTGAAAGCTGCTTCTGACGTGCCACTCTGAACAGCTCTCAAGATTTCGGATCGATCATTGCCCTGTACTACCGAAGACACGGTTACACCAAACCCAAATAGCAGCCCCCCTACCAGTATCGTTATGCCGTTATTGATATGCATTGAAACTCCTTTTCCTAGGTGCCTTTAACTCCACTTATCCAGCTTTTTCTTGACGCTTGACTGTACATACCAACCAAATAGGGCAGACAAAAATACAGCCAATCCTGTTTTTCCATCATCCAAAAGCATTCGAATAAGTGGATAGATCAACAATGCTGGGGCGAGAAGAAAAGAAAGCGAAAAATACAACATGAATAGGCGCACGTCTTTATCGGTGGACAATTCGACCCCCATACCGATGATTCCGACAATAAATGAAACTAAGGCGGAGTAACCAAATACCGATCCGGGTATTTTTAGATTGGGTACTTCTTGCACTTGAGATGCGACACCATCATCAGTGTCGTATCCAAGCGCTTTTCGCATTTGCCTGGTTTTCTTATCCATGATCGTTTCCTATCACCGAATGTAACGTCGGCTGCCTAAAAGATGGAAAAATTTTCATCAATGCGCTGGATAAAAAATTAACCGAATTCATATTTCATTTAAGGAAATGCTGAATAAGTTATAGATGGAGTGAACGATTTTTTCGTCATCGTGTCAGATGAAGTGATTCGGTCACAAGGGGAAATCGGATGAAGCAAACCACACTGGCTGTAGCGGGGTTCG
>JAUSMB010000026.1 GCA_030645365.1 Rugosibacter sp. | reverse complement strand
CGTCAAACCCAAGGCACGATCCGCACGGAATCGCCGAACTGGCAGCCGTGGCTGGTGTTCTTTTTACGTTCCCTGGCCGAGCAGATGCGGCGTCTGGAGAAGAAGGTCGAGCGCGAAAAAATCGTGCTGGCAGCCATGCCTGAGCTGCAACTACAGATTGTCGAGTTCGCCCGCGAGCATGGTCGCGTGACTATTGGCGATGCCATCAAGCTGACCGGGGCAAGCCGCAATACCCTCAAGCAGCATTTCCGTACCCTGGTCGAACGCGGCACGCTGAACCAGCAAGGCAGTGGCCGAGGGGTTTGGTATGACCTGCGCTAAAACACTCTAAACGGCGACGGCCTTGCTGGTGGACGACATGAGGCATGCGGATTCATACTCTTCGATATCGACAAGACGATAGAGCACGCGACCGCAGAGTTTCGGATATTTGGGGCCGATCCCCTCGGTTCGCCAGCGTTCAAGTGTTGCCTCACTGACATCCCAGCGCTTGGCGAGGTTTCGTTGGTTGAAATGAATGATCTCCATGCAGGGCTCCGAACGGGTTGGTGGGAGTCCATGAAGGCGCTGTTCCGTCCACAAGCCAAGTCAGCAATTGGCAACGATATGGATTTGGGTTCGACTGCGGGATTCGGATTCGAACTGCGCCATGATTGTTGATGCAACAACACATCGCATTTGATAGACTTGCGGCTGGTCAGGCATCTTTCCGCGAATGTTCTAAGCAACATTTGCCAGTAAGAATGCACTGAGTTGGTGGAGTTTGGCGGGAGTTGCCGCTCCACCGCCACATAGCACGTAAACATAAATCCCTCTTGAGGGGTTGTGCGTTTTTACTCGGCAATTAGTCCACTAAACCGCAGGGATGCCTGTCTTTTCGCTGATGCGAATTACCCATCTTTTGTTCGACATAGCGGTAAGCATCCGATCCTGATGTTAATGTCAAGATCGCCGTCTTGCTAGTACCGACTTTGCCGCATTGGCTAACACTTGCGAGATAATTATTTTCAGGTGATGCTTGGTGGTAGTGAAGCGAGTAATAACCAGGTTGTAGGCGCAATTTGCGCTGATTTAAAAGGAAGCTTTCCGATTTTTTCTTCAGTCATCTTCTAGCCGAGAAAAATCTCTGTCGCAAATTGCAGACTAGTCAAAGCGTGGATATCCGTAGATCGATTGTTATTCTGCAGAAAACTGTTGCCATACCGCGACAATTTGATTGATCACTTTCGATTTAATGGGCTGATTTTTTCGTTAATATTAATCAAATCAAAGAGAAATATGCATTGGCATGGAATTTGCGATTACCTTTATTCAGAAATATTGAATAAAGGAGATAGAAATGTCTTTAATGTCTACCCCGAGACAGAATCATATTCTCGCGGCTTTACCTGACACTGACTACATAAGGCTTCTACCCTATCTGGAGCACATATCAATGCCTTTGGAATGGATAGTCTATGAAGCCGATTGTCCCCTAGGCTATTTGTATTTTCCTACTACTTGTATTATTTCACTGTTCCATGTTCTGGAAAGTGGCGCATCAACCGAATTTGCCATTACCGGTAATGAGGGGATGGTGGGTATTTCCCTGTTCATGGGCAGTACCAGCATGCCGAGCGAGGCAAGGGTGCAAATCGCTGGCAGCGGTTATCGGTTGAAGGCTAATATTCTGAAAAAGGAATTGATGCTAAACAGCAAGTTGCAATATCTGGGATTACGCTACATACAAATGCTGGTGACACAGATGGCGCAAACAGCAGTATGCAACAGACACCATTATCTGGGACAGCAATTATGCCGCTGGCTCTTGTTGCGTCTTGATCGTTTGCCAGGTAATGATCTGGCGATAACACAGGGGCAGATTGCCAACGATCTCGGTGTTCGTCGTGAGAGCGTGACTGAAGCTGCTGGCAAATTGCAGATGGAAGGAGTGATTCATTATCACCGCGGCCATATTAGTGTCCTGGATCGGAAAGAACTGGAAAGTCGTGTATGTGAATGTTATGTGATACAAAAAAGAGAATTTGACCGTGTGTTGTCATAAGCAGTTGAAGCTAGAATTCATTCGTTGATATAACCGAATGCCTATCAATCCCTCGTCGTAGAAGGTGGTCTAAGTAAGAAAGTTGTTTTTTAATTGTCCCCTGCCGTGTCACCAGCGCCGACTTTTCAATGGGGGCGGATACCTGATTGATGATGACGCGCCTGCTGTTTGTGCCGTGAGGGTTACGTCAGGCGACATCATGCATCGACCGTCACGCTGGGGATACCGTTGCGCATCTCGCCTATGATGGCCGCACTCTCAAAGCCTTCTTGCCTGAATGTGGCGAGTACGGCATCTGCTGCTTCGGGCGCGCAAGCGACTAGCAGGCCGCCGCTGGTTTGCGGATCAGCGAGTATTTTTTGTTGCCACTCGGCGAGTTCGGTCGCAAGGGTTATCTGGTTGCCGTAGCCTGACCAGTTGCGAGCGGATGCGCCAGTGATAATGCCTGCCTTCGCGTGGCGTATTGCTTCATCAATCAATGGCAATTGCGAAAATTTAAGAGTTGCGCCGAGCTGCGACCCGCGACAGATTTCCAGCAGATGACCGGCAAGGCCAAAGCCGGTGACATCGGTGACGGCGTGTACCTCGTCCATGCTGGCGAAGGCATAGCCGGGGGTGTTTAGTTGCGTTGTCCAGCGCAGCATGTCGGCATAACCTGCTGCGGAGAGCACCTCTTTTTTGAGCGCTGCGGAGAGGATGCCAATGCCCAAGGGTTTGCCCAGAATCAACGCATCGCCTGCCTGTGCGCCACTGTTGCGTTTGATTTGATCGGGATGCACCAGGCCAATGCCCACCAGTCCATAGATGGGTTCCAGTACATCAATGGAGTGTCCGCCTGCAATGGGGATGCCTGCGGCAGTGCAGATTTCTTCGCCACCGGCCAGAATTTCGCGGATGACTTCGGGGGGCAGTTTGTCCAGGGGCATGCCCACCAGCGCCAGGGCAAAGAGGGGGCGTCCGCCCATGGCATAGACATCGGACAAGGCATTGGCAGCGGCAATGCGCCCGAAATCACGCGGGTTATCAACGATAGGTGTGAAAAAATCTGTCGTGGCGATAATGGCTTGCTGCGGATTCAAGCGATAAACGGCCGCATCATCCGATGTTTCAGTGCCAACGAGCAAGTCTGCGGGGAATGTTTTAAAGGGGGACGCGGCGAGTAATTGCGCCAAGACAGCCGGTGCAATTTTGCAGCCGCAACCACCGCCGTGAGAGAATTGGGTTAATCGTACAGACATCATCTTCTTTTATGAACAAAAAGCTGACAACGGTAGCACAAATCGCAGAATTCGATGCCATCATTGATGTTCGCTCGCCGAGTGAATTCGCTGAAGACCATCTGCCGGGTGCTCAAAATTGTCCTGTACTTAGTGATGAAGAGCGCGCTCGGGTCGGTACGCTGTATAAACAGGTGTCATCTTTTGAAGCTAAAAAAATTGGTGCTGTGCTGGTCGGGCGCAATATTGCATCCATGCTGGAGACGCATTTTCTCGACAAGCCACGGCAATGGCGTCCGCTCATCGTTTGTTGGCGCGGGGGGCAACGCAGCGGAGCGTTTAGTCACGTGATGCGTGAAGTAGGCTGGGACTCCCATCAACTAGCGGGCGGTTATAAGGCATGGCGTCGGCATGTGTTGGCTGAACTGATCACGCTGCCGAAAAAATTTGATTTTCGTGTGATCAGTGGCGCTACGGGCAGCGGTAAAAGCCAGCTGCTTGAAGCGTTGGCGCGTCAGGGCGCACAGGTGCTGCATCTGGAATCTTTGGCGGCACATAAGGGGTCGGTGCTGGGTGGTTTGCCGGGGCAACCGCAACCATCACAAAAAAGTTTCGAGACGAGTCTTCTTGGTGTGCTGAATAAATTTGATCCGCAGCAGCCGGTGTTTGTTGAGGCGGAGAGTCGGGTCATCGGCAAGTTACGTTTGCCAGAGAGCCTAATCCTTGCGTTGCGCAGTGCGTATTGCCTGCGCCTGGATGTTGGGCTGGAAGCGCGAGTTGACTTTTTACTGACTGATTATGCGTATGCGCTGGAAGATGTGCCCTGGTTGCATACATGTCTTGACAGGCTTCATGGGGTGCATAGCAATGAAATGCTCGTGCGCTGGAAAACCATGGTAACGATGGGGGATTTTCCGGCACTGGTCAGTGAACTCCTCCGGCTTCATTATGATCCGCTGTATCAACGTTCACAGCTGAATCACTATGCGCAGCACGATGGTGCGCAGTTGATTTCGCTAGCAACACTTTTACCACCAGCACTGGATGTTAAAGCCGCTGAAATTCTTGCGGCTAACGGTATTGCAAAAATATTTCAAGAATGAATTGACTTAACTTAATGAACGATAATATCCTTTTAGCTGTTTCCTCCACGGAGTTGCCCGATGTCCTCTAAAGAAGATAAAACGACTGTGTTCAACCAAGCAGAGGGTGCCATCAATATTGGTGGTATTGACGCTTTAGTGCGCCTCACGTTGGATCAGGTGCGCACAGATGCGCGCCGTGGGTTGACAACGGGTATGTTTGTTTCGGGTTATCGTGGCTCGCCATTGGGCATGCTGGATGCTGCGCTCATCAAGCAGCAGAAAATGTTGATTGAAAGCAACATTCACTTTGTGGATGGCATCAATGAAGATTTGGCTGCCACAGCTGTTTGGGGTACGCAAATGCTGCACACCGTTGGCCGACAAAAGCTCGATGGTGTCACCGGTATGTGGTACGGCAAAGCACCGGGGGTTGATCGCAGCGGAGACGCACTCAAGCATGCCAATTACACTGGCATAGGAAAAAATGGTGGTGTGCTTGCCGTGGTGGGAGATGATCCGAGCTGTAAATCATCGTCTCTCAGTAGCCAATCCGAGCCGATGCTGTATCACGTGGGCATCCCTTCGCTGTATCCAGGCAATGTGCAAGATATTCTTGACTTAGGGCTGCATGGCTACAACCTGTCGCGTTTGTCAGGCTTGTGGATCGGCCTGAAAATTGTGACGAATGTGGCGGATGGTTCAGGCACTGCGGATGTGACTCCCGAGCGGCTGAAGTTTATTACTCCAGACATGATGTTCGACGGCAAACCATTTTCTCCGCGCATGAATTTGGGCATGAATGTGCGCGCTGAAGCGCTGGAGATGGAGCAGTCGCTCTATACCCGCAGGCTGGAAGTGGCGCGGCGCTATGCGCGCGAGAATAATCTGAACAATGTGGTGTTCCCGAATGCAGACGCCTGGCTGGGCATCATGACTGCTGGCAAGACGTATCACGATTTATGCCAGGCTTTTCTTGAAATGGGGCTGGACGATGCGGCGCTGCGCCGCTATGGCATTCGCATTTTGAAGATGGGCATGTTGTTCCCGATGGAGCCCCAGGTTGTGCGTGAGTTTGCGCAAGGCCTGGAAGAGATTTTTGTGATCGAAGAGAAACGGCCGTTTCTTGAAATGTTTGCCAAGAATATTCTTTACGGTAGTGCAAATGCCCCTCGCATTGTCGGGAAATTCGATGAGGAAGAAAAAGAGCTGCTGCCGCACTACGGTGAATTTGAATCCGACGTCATTGCACGTGCGTTGACTCAACGTTTGTCGCGCAAGGCGCGTATCGAGTCAGCCGATGCCTGGCTTCAGCGGCTGGATGAAATTCATGCGCGCAGTAAATTGCCCACGGCAGTACGCACCGCCTGGTTCTGCTCTGGTTGCCCGCATAACAGCTCAACTATTGCACCTGAAGGCAGCATCGTCTCGGCAGGTATTGGCTGCCATACGATGTCGATGTGGATGGGCCGCAATGTGGTGATGGGCACACATATGGGCGCTGAAGGCGCGCAGTGGGTTGGCATGGCGCCATTTACCGAGACAGAGCATATTTTTCAGAACATGGGTGATGGCACCTATGCCCATTCGGGCAGCATGGCAATCCGCTATGCGGCGTCAACCGGGGTCAACATCACGTTTAAGTTGCTCTACAACGGGCACACCTCAATGACCGGCGGGCAGGCCATCATGGGCAGCCATCCAGTGGCGGACATCGTGTCCGAGTCGCTAGCGAATGGGGTCAAAAAGGTGATTGTCACCACGGATCATCCCGAGCTCTACCAAGGCGTCAGCCTGGTGAGTGGCACGGAGGTTTGGCACCGTGACCGGCTTGATGAAGCGCAGCGTTTGCTGGCGCAGATCAAGGGCACGACGATGCTGATTCATGATCAAGAGTGCGCCGCTGAATTGCGCCGTTCGCGCAGCCGGGGCAAGGCTGAAGAGCCGGTGCAAACCATCGTCATCAACGAGCGCGTGTGCGAAGGTTGTGGTGATTGTGGTGAAAAGGCCAACTGCATGAGTATCGAGCCGATACCCACAGAGTTTGGCCGCAAGACGCGTATCCATCAAAGTTCTTGCAACAAGGATTATTCATGCGTTAAAGGGTTTTGCCCTTCGTTTATGACCATCACGCCGGTGGCTGATGCAGCGCAGGCGACGGATGCGCCCCGTAAAAAGAAAAAAGCACAGATTCCCGCACTGGAGCGGAATCTGCCTGAGCCTGTATTCAAGGTACAGGGTGATTTTGGTGTGCATTTGATGGGCATCGGCGGCACGGGGTCGGTGACGGTGGCCGCCACGATTGCCAACGCCGCGCGGCTAGAAGGTCGCCACGTGATCGGTCTGGACCAGACAGGTCTGGCCCAAAAAGGGGGGGCGGTGATTTCTGATATCAAGATCACGGCATTACCTTTCAGCGGGGCCAATAAAATTTCTGACGGGTGCGCCGATCTTTATCTCGGCTTCGATATTCTCAACGCGACAGACCCAAAGAATCTGGATAAGTGTCACCCTGAACGCACCATTGCCATTGTGTCGACCACTGAGACACCGACAGGGCAGATGGTGACTAATCGCCACGTGGCCTTCCCTGGCTTGAAGGGTTTAACGGCGGGCATCGCGCGGGTGAGCCGCGCGAACGACAATGTGTTTCTTGATGGTCAAGGGCTGGCCGAAGGGTTGTTTGGCGACAGCATGGCAACCAATTTGTTTATGGTTGGCGTGGCCTTCCAGGCGGGGGCTTTGCCGTTGCTGGCAGCCTCTATTGAGACGGCGATCCAGCAAGCGGGTGTGGGTGTTGAGATGGGCTTGGCGGCCTTCCGCTGGGGCCGCATGGCGGTGGTTGATCACGCGTTTGTGCAGGCCGAAGCCAGCAAGAGCACAGCACCGGCGAGCGTGAGCGTATTGTCGCCGGCTCCGGCGTTAAGCGCGCCTGTTCGTGCGCTGGTTGATTCTGTGGCGGCGCAAGGTGGGCTCAAGCGCGTGCTTGAAATACGCGTGCCTGAACTCATTGCATATCAAAATATCGCCTATGCCACGCGTTATACGGAGGTTATTCGCCGTGTCACCAGCGCCGAGAAAACGGCGAATGTCGGTGACACGAGTTTTAGTGAGGCTGCTGCGCGTTATCTCTACAAGCTGATGGCTTACAAGGATGAATACGAAGTTGCGCGCTTGCACACCGACCCGGCGTTTTTAGCCAAACTGGATGCCCAGTTCAAGGCTGGCTATAAAGCACAATATCACTTAGCTCCTCCGTTGATCTCCAAGCGTGATCCGCTGACCGGCGAGCTGCAAAAGCGTGCATTCGGCCCCTGGATTTTCACGGCATTCAAGCTGCTTGCCAAAATGAAATTTCTGCGCGGCAGCAAGTTGGATATCTTTGGCAAGACAGAAGAGCGCCGTCACGAGCAGCAGATGATCGAGGACTACATTCAGTTGCTTGACGAGGTTGCAGCGCAGCTCACACCTGCCAACTATGCGGCGGCTGTTCTGTTGGTGAGTGTGCCTGATGAGATTCGTGGCTACGGGCATGTCAAAGAGAAAAGCATTGCTGCGGCCAAAGTGCTACAGGCGCAGCGTTTGCAGGCATTTCGTCAATCGCGGCCTGTTGTCCTTGCGGCTTGATCACGCATCACTTAACCTGTTTGACAATCGCGGAAAATAATCATGAACGAATTGAATGGCTACGATTTTGAAGACCTGGCAGTGGGTATGACCGCAACATTTGCGAAGACAATCACCGAAGCAGACATTGTGCTATTTGCCAGTGTCTCGGGTGATAACAACGCCATGCATATCAACGAAGAGTTTGCGCAGACCACACAGTTCAAAGGGCGGATTGCACACGGCATGCTCTCAGCCAGCGTGATATCGGCAGCGATTGCTGGTCGCCTGCCGGGCCCGGGGACGATTTATCTTAGCCAGAACTTGCGCTTTAAAGCCCCTGTTCGCCCGGGTGATACAGTCCATGCCATAGTCACTATCAAAGAGCTCATGCCAGAAAAACGGCGTGTCTCGTTGACGACGATATGTACCGTCGGCGGCAAAGTGGTGATTGATGGCGATGCTCTTGTGATGCCGACTGCACGGGCTGGAAAGTAAGGGAAATAATCAAGACGCTTCATAATAACGTCCCTGGCAATAAAGTAAAAAAGCCTCCAGAGTAAATCACTCTGGAGGCTTTTTTGAGCCCGCAAAAATATCAAACGGTTGTATTAGCCGCAGGTACCCACAGCACCACAGGCGGAGCAGAAGTCGCAGCCGTCTTTGCGGATAACGGTCATGTTGCCGCATTCATTGCATAAAGAACCCTGCATTACCTTGATGCCACCACTGGTTTCTGGTGCTGCACCCGGGGTTTCAAGAATACCCATGGCGCGCGTGGGGTAGCCGTTTTCATCCAGTATGCCGAGCATGGCGTAGCGATGCATGATTAAGCGGGCGATATAGGCTACGGTTGAGGGCCAGTTTTGCTGCTTGTTCGAGCCTGGTACGCGCGCCATGAAGTCACCCAAGGGTTCGGCATAATTCATCAGTTTGCGTAATTTCATGCCGATCCATGCGGGGTCAAGCACGCGCATGTCAAGCGAGAGCAAGCGGGTCAAGCCGTCGAGCGCACGGGGGTAATGGCCGGAGAGCCAGACTGAATAGGGCCGCGTGACGCCATCGGGCAGGGTGATTTCTTTCAGACCCAATACGAACTCTTCGCCAGCAACAGGGTTGCTGATATCGACGGTCCAGGAGAGTGTGCCATCGGTGCCGGTTTTTGGTTCGTCACGGCTGAACATGCAATCGATAACCGGTGTGGCACTTTTCCCTGTGCTGTTTTCTGCCGTTGCATCTTCCAGGGCACCGAGTTTCTCGCAACGATAGCGCACGACTTGCGCTAGCGCCGAGACTACGCCGGGGACGCGCTTTTTCTCGCCATTGGGTGGAAAAGGCAGATCGAAAGCCTCTTCATCCTGTGTTTTGGCCAGCGCATCGAGTTTGAGTTTCAGCCAGGCTTTGTCGTTGGCACGCATATCCATGGACAAGGTTTTTGCCACCGCGCCAATGCCGCGTGGTTGCTCGGCGCCATTAACCCAGACTTCAAAGGGCATGGCGCGGCCCATGTCGTTTTCAATCTGGCCGACGAAGAGGGCGAACTCGCCTTGAGGCGCTTCGATCATGTAGGTCCATGCCGTATTGCCATCGCTCATGCGCGGGCGGCTGGGCCAGCGTAGCGAGGCTAGTACGGGTGCGGGCAGGGCGCCGATAGACAGGCGGCGGTTTGCTGAATCGATGGTGACATCCTGCGGCTGCTTTTGTGCATTGCTGGTGGCGGTGGAATCAACCGAGAGAACGCTGCCTAGAATCGAGTTGGGGCGATAGGTGGCGAGGCCCTTGAGCCCGGCTTTCCATGCGCTCATGTAGAGGTCTTCGAATTCCGCGTAAGGATAGTCGGCAGGTACATTCACGGTTTTGGAAATCGAGGTGTCAACAAAGGGTGCAACAGCCGCCACCATGTCCTTGTGCGCCTGCGCCGAGATGTCGAGTGCCGTGACAAAGTAGTCAGGCAGTTTGCTGACATCGCCCCCTTGGTGCTTGTACAAGCGCCAAGCGTAATCTTCAACGGCGTACTCTTTTTGCGTACCATCGGCCATACGTTTTTTGCGTGTGTAAGTCCATGAGAATGGTGGCTCGATGCCGTTGCTGGCGTTGTCGGCAAAGGCCAGACTGATTGTCCCGGTAGGCGCGATGGAGAGCAGATGCGAATTGCGCAAACCATGTTTTCTGATCTGCTCTTTGACATTATTCGACAGACGCGAGGCAAAGTTGCCGCCAGCCAGATACAAGTCGGCGTTGAACAACGGAAAGGCACCGCGTTCTTTGGCGAGCTCGGCTGAATACAGGTAGGAGCGGTCGC
>JAUSMB010000034.1 GCA_030645365.1 Rugosibacter sp. | reverse complement strand
GTGGTGGTCGCACGATAACCGTCGGGTTTGTCAGCTTCTGCCTGCACAGTCACCGTGGGTAATTGCTGTTCCGTTCCATTCGCTATTTCCTGCGCATGGACACCGTATGAACTGGTCAGTCCGGCCAGTATCATGGCGCTGAGCGGCAGCAATTGCGGCGATGGTTTTTTCTTGCAGATGCTGCGGGTGTTTTTTTTCAGCTGTTTCATGGGATATCCTCGGGTAATGTTGATTTGGCTGGAACGGGGTGTGAAACATTGAGATAAATCGTCAGGGTGTCCTGGGTTCCGTGACGAAGGCGATTCGTGTGAGGCCTTCGTGCGTGGCGGCCGACATGACCTGAACCACCTTTTCGTAAGGCGTAGTGCGTTCTGCCCGCAGATGCAGCTCCGGTTGTGGCGAGTGCCCGGCGGCAATGCGTAACCGTTCGTCGAGTACTGTGGCAGTCACTGCTTCACCGTTCCAATACACTTGGCCGCTGTTGTTGATGGCGACCTGGATATTGTCCGGTTCGGTCAGGTTCGGGTTGGATGATGCTTTGGGCAGATCAATCTTGACTGAGTGCGTCAACAATGGTGCTGTAATGATGAAAATCACCAGCAATACCAGCATGATGTCGATCAGCGGAATCATGTTGATTTCGGCAAGCGCTTCATCGCCGTCATCTTCGAAAAAATAGTCTGTCATGGCATCGCTTTCTGGGCCACTGTGAGAACGTTTTTTGACCCGGCTGCGTGGCTGGCCGGATGGTTTGCCTTGTTGCCCCGGCTACCGTGAGGTGCGGTCTTGAGGTCGGTGGCGAGCAGGGTGAACAATTCATGGGCGAACGCGTTGAGCTCGCCCAGCGCATTGCGATTGGCGCGGGTAAATGCGTTGTAGGCAACGGCAGCGGGAATGGCAACGGCCAGGCCGATGGCGGTCATGATCAAGGCTTCGCCCACCGGGCCGGCGACCTTGTCCAGCGTACCTTGGCCGCTCATGCCGATGGCCAGCAGTGCATGGTAAATCCCCCAGACAGTGCCGAACAGGCCGACAAAAGGCGCTGAGGAGGCGACGGTGGCGAGAAAGGTGTTGCCATATTCCATGTGTGCCTTATGCTGCGCAATGACATGCCGGATCGAGCGAATGAGGAATTCGCCCGGCGTACCAAAATCCATCAGACCCTGCGGACTTTGGCTGATGTTGTCTGCCTTGCAGTGCTCAACGACGGCGATTCCTTGTTGCACCAAATCTGCAAAGGGTTCGGTGATACCTTTGGTGTGGTTAATTGCACGTATTTCGCCGGCAATGTCATGAAGACTGTTGGCTGCCCAGAAAGATTTGAGGAAGGCGTTGCTTTTGCGCCGGATGGCGATACGGCGGGCGCTTTTGGCAAGAATCAGATACCAGGTGCCGATGGACATCAGCGTCATCAGAACCAGAATAAAGCGTGCAATGCCGTCGCTATTGGCGAGAAAGTGGGCGAAGCCCAGTGAGTTTTCCATGGTGTCAGCCTTTCAATGAAAAAATAATCGGAACGAGAACAGTCGCGGCGACAGGCTCGTTGCCGAGCTTGGCTGCCACAAATTTCCAGCGACGCACGGTTTCCAGCGCTGAATCATCCAGACGTGCGTAGCCGCTGCTGGTGTGTATCTGGACAGTTTGTGGCAAACCGCCCGCCGTAACAGATACGCGCAGCACGACGCGGCCCTGCTCGCCAAGACGCCGCGAGATGCCCGGATACGGCGGCTTTGGATTGTCCAGATAGGCGGCGTCGAAGCGCGGCTGGGTTGGTATTGACGCAGTCGGCGTGGGCGTTGCGGTAACAGGTTCTGCAAAAGTCGGCGCTGGCGGAACGGCAATCGGTGTGGGTGCAGGCGTTTCCGCAGGCGCGGCGAGCAACGTCGGGGTTTGTATTGGCAAGGGTTTACGTGCCATGGGACGGGGTTTGGGGGGGGTAATTTCAGGTTTTGTCTGCGGTGCTTCAAGCGCTAGCAGGCGTACGCTCATGGCAATGGGTGCGCTGGGCTGGTTGATGGATTTTCCATGGAGCAGTCCGTAAACCACCAGCAGATGGGCAGCGATCACGATCCCGATACAGGTGCGGGAGATGCGCTGCGGCGCTGTGTATGGATAACTGGGAAAAGACTGTGCGGCCATCGGTTGGGTTACTTCAAAGTGGAGTGAAAAATCTTTTATGAATAGGAATCATTCTTATTATAAACAAGAATGATTCTTATTTGCAAGCAATTATGATTATTTTTATTCTGAATAGAGAAATACGTGTTTTCAGATGTGCAAACTGATTGACGCTGCCAGATCAAGTCACATTAATCGGCCACTACCTATAAAATGAACGAAGCATCTTTGCACATCTGGTACTTTTCTCATGACTGCGGCTTACATCACCCTCTTTTTCTTGGTAGCGCTAGCGCTGTCAACCTCGCTTCAGTTATGGCTGGGCGTGCGGCATATACGCCATGTGCGTGCGTGCCGTGGAGAAGTGCCTGCAGAATTTTCTGCTCAAATCACCTCGGCTGACCATGAGCGCGCCGCCGATTACACCGTGGCTAAAGGGCGCTTGGGGCTGATCGAGATCGTCATTGGTGCAGTACTGTTGCTGGTGTTCACGATGGGCGGGTTGTTGCAGGCGATAGACACCGGATTGCGTGCTTGGCTGGGCATGGGGTATGTGCATGATCTGGTACTGTTCGCGAGTTTTGCGTTGGTGGGCTTTGTGATTGATTTGCCGATGAGCCTGTATCGCACGTTTCGTCTTGAGGCGGCGTTTGGTTTTAACAAGATAACGCTGCGTTTATGGCTGGCCGATTTACTTAAAGCGAGCGTATTAGCTGTCGTGATTGGCGCGCCTTTGCTGCTGGTTGTTTTATGGCTGATGCAGATGATGGGTGCAAACTGGTGGTTTTATGTCTGGCTGTTCTGGATGAGTTTTAATCTGCTGGTTCTGGTGCTGTACCCCACGGTGATTGCGCCTTTGTTCAACAAGTTTTCGCCGCTCGCCGACGCTTCGCTCAAGCAGCGAATCGAAGCTTTGCTTAAGCGTTGCGGTTTTGCTTCATCCGGCTTGTTCGTGATGGATGGCTCAAAGCGTTCGGCGCATGGCAATGCGTATTTCACTGGTTTTGGCCGCGCCAAGCGGATCGTCTTTTTCGACACCCTGCTAGAAAAGCTGACGCCGCAAGAGATCGAGGCGGTGCTGGCGCATGAGCTGGGGCATTACCATCATCGCCATGTGTTAAAGCGCATTGCGTTGCTGGCGGTGATGAGTTTCGCCATGTTGTGGCTGCTGGGGCAGGTGATTGACCAGCCGTGGTTTTATGCGGGATTAAACGTAAAAGTCGGCGCTGGTGAGACGGCGAGTATTGCGATGGGCTTGCTGCTGTTTTCCATGGTGCTGCCGGTTTTTCTGTTTCCGTTAGCGCCACTGACATCAGCGCTTTCGCGGCTGGATGAATATGCGGCTGATGCCTATGCCGCCAAACAAACGGCAGCAAAAGATCTTGTCGCGGCACTGGTTAAGCTCTACCGTGATAATGCTGCGACGCTGACACCTGACCCGCTCTACTCGTTGTTTCACGATTCGCATCCGCCGGCCAGCCAACGGATTGCACGCTTGCAATCCCTTTGACCATGACGGATCTGCAAAACCGCCGCTGTGTGCCTTGCGAAGGTGGCGCTTTGGCTCTGGAGACTCACGTGGCTGAGCAGTTATTGGCCAAGCTTTCAGGGTGGCAGCTTGAGATGAATTCGTCGTCGTGTATTACTAAAAGCTATTATTTCAAGAATTATCACGAGACGATGGCGTTTGTTGATGCGATAGCCTGGGTGTCTCATCGCGAGGATCATCATCCTGATCTGACCGTTAGCTACAACGCATGCAAAGTGAGCTACACAACGCATGCGATTGGTGGCCTGAGTGAAAATGATTTCATTTGTGCAGCAAAAATTGATGCGTTATTTGAGCTGTAAATTGTGCTGTAATTTATTTTGAGCGAGCAGGGCACAATTACCGCTGCTTTTGGTCGGCACTACGAAGTCGAATTCGCCGATGGCCGTTTGGTACAGGGTTTTCCCAAAGGAAAAAAAAGTCCGTACGCGGTGGGAGATATTGTCGAGCTCACGCAGGATGGACAAATTACCAGCCATTTGCCACGTAAAAATCTGTTGTATCGCAGTGATGCCTATCGGCAAAAACTGATCGCTGCCAATGTCACCCAATTAGTGCTGGTGGTGGCAACCGAGCCTTCGTTCAGCGATTTATTGCTGTCGCGTGTGCTGCTCGTGGCTGAACATGAGGGTTTGCGGCCGCTGATCGTATTGAACAAGTGCGACCTAACTACGGCATTGCCTGCTGCGCATGATTTGCTCGCGCCTTTTGTGGCATTGGGCTACCCATTGCTAACGCTTTCTGCTGCAGAAGATGCCACGCCGCTATTGCCTTTTTTGGCGGGGGAAACATCGGTGCTGGTGGGGCAGTCGGGTATGGGTAAATCTACTTTGACCAATGCACTGGTGCCGCATGCTGCTGCCGCCGTTCGTGAAATTTCAACAGCATTGGATTCAGGCAAGCACACCACCACTTATGCGCGGCTGCATCATCTGCCCCCGTCATCTGGGGGCGGCAATTTGATCGATTGTCCTGGGGTGCAGGCGTTTGGTCTGGCGCATTTGTCGCCAAAGGAAATTGAATCGGGGTTTATCGAATTTCGCTCCTTGATGGGGGAGTGTCGCTTTCGTGACTGCAAACATGATGCCGAACCTGGTTGTGCGGTGAAGGCTGCGGTAGCCAGTGGTACGATTCATCCTCGGCGGCTGGCGCACTATCGTCAAATCATGAGCGAGACCTCGCTGCGTTAAGCAATGCAGCAAAGACGGTATACTTTAGGGTTGTCCGGCAAGACCAAAAGCTGGCATTTATGCAGAGTTTCGGCCTGCGAAGTTTTTTACTAGGAATAAGCTGATGTCAGTTTTAAGTTGGATTGTCACCATGTCGCTAGCAGGTGGCGCATTAAGCGTTTTAGCGGCCGCAGTCTTTGCATTCAAGGCAAAGGTGCACTGGATATCGCACCTCATCAGCTATGCGATTGGTGCTTTGCTGGGCGCGGCCTTTCTTGAGGTTTTGCCCCATGCCATTACGGCGAATGGCGATGCCGTAGGTACAACGGCGACCGTGCTGGGCGGCATCCTGATTTTCTTTGTGCTGGAAAAGCTAGTGCTTTGGCGGCATTGCCACATTGAGTCGTGCGAGGGGCATGATCCACATGTGCATGACCATGCAAAAAATCATGATCACCAAAATAATCGCGCTGGTTTGCTGATCATGGTGGGGGATACGTTTCATAATTTTATTGATGGCATTCTCATTGCCGCAGCCTTCATGGAAGATATTCGCCTGGGGATTATCACGGCGTTGGCGATTACCGCACATGAGATTCCACAAGAGGTGGGTGACTTCATGATCTTGCTGCATTCAGGCTATTCAAAATCGCGGGCGCTGGCGTTTAATTTGTTTTCGAGCTTGGCGACTGTCGTGGGCGCGCTGATGGCCTATGCGGCGCTAGGGAAAATGCAAGCTGCAGTGCCTGTATTGTTGGCCTTGGCTGCGGCCAGCATGATTTATGTGGCGGTGGCGGATCTTATTCCGGGCTTACACAAGCGAACAGAAATCAAGGCGACCATACAGCAGATTTTATTGATCGTGGCCGGTATTGCGACCATCTTCTTGAGTCACCGCATGATCGACCATTTCATGGGATAGCTTGTCCCGGCGCCGTTGTGGGGTGCCCAGGAGCCACAATAGCAACGCCAAGGGCGCCGCGCCATACATGACAAAAGTGAGGATTCCGGCAGTCAGGTTTGGCTCTGTGGCTGCCATGAGCAGCGTGATATACAACCAGCCAATAGCGATGATATACATGGCGCGATTGTAATTAGTTTGGTGGCGTATTGGCTGCATATTCAGCCATCTTTTCAACATGATTTCTTGACACTAATTATTGTGCGGTGCAAAATTAATCCGCTACCCATTCCCATCCATTAAATGCCTATTTCTCAAAGATTTTATATTCACTTTTTCTTTACAAAGGTTATTGCATGTCATCTGCCGCAGATGCTTTGTTTCAGGGCTCCCAGAAATTTCTTGGTGCACAGTTGCCGCAATCGTTGGCCAAGCTCATGCAAAGTGGCTTTTTAAATGCTGAGATGATGTCCCCCGAAGATCAATTAGTGTGTCAGGCGCTCGTGCAGGAATGGCAAGGCCGGCATGTGCAGCTGTGGCAGCAGATGTTGCCTCAGGCTAAGGATCAGTCATTGCCGCCAGTAGTGGAAACTTTGGTAGGAGATCGGCGTTTTGCTCATCCAGCCTGGAAGGAAAGTCAGGCACACGACTATTTACGCCAGGCCTATTTGCTGAATGCCGAGTATCTACAACGATTCGCCGAGATTGTTTCGGAAGGCCGGGAAAAAAAGAAGGCAGTATTTCTTGTTCGGCAAATTATCGACGCCATGGCGCCATCCAACTTTATTGCAACCAATCCGGAGTTCATTCAGGCAGCACTGGAAACCCAGGGGGAAAGCATTCGTCAGGGAATACAGAACCTGATTGGCGATCTTGAAAAAGGTCGCATCTCGATGACTGATGAGACGGCGTTTGAGGTGGGCCGTAACTTGGCGATGACACCGGGGGCAGTGATTTATGAAAATGCAGTGATGCAATTGATCCAATATGCGCCGCAGACGAAAGAGGTAGCAGCGCGTCCGCTATTGATTGTTCCCCCATGTATCAACAAGTTTTATATTCTTGATTTAAAACAGGAAAACTCTCTGGTGCGCTATGCCGTGGCACAGGGCAATACGGTTTTTCTGGTGTCATGGCGAAATGTGAATGCTGATCTGGGACATCTGACATGGGATGACTACATCGATCAAGGTCCATTGACGGCAATCCGGGTGATGCAGCAGATTTGTGGCGTATCACAGGTGAATGCGCTGGGCTTTTGTGTCGGCGGCACCATACTGACTTCTGCCCTTGCGGTAGCGCGGCAGCGCGGCGAGGATCCGGTGGCATCGCTCACGCTCCTGACCACCTTGCTCGATTTTTCCGATGCTGGTGAGATTGGCTATTTTGTTGACGAGCAGTTAGTGGCAGCGCGCGAAGCAAGTATTGGCAAAGGTGGGTTGTTTCCTGGACGTGAGTTGTCCGCCGTTTTTTCCGCGTTGCGTGCGAACGATTTGATCTGGCAGTATGTGGTGAGTAACTATCTGAAAGGCAGCAAGCCCGTCGCTTTTGATCTTCTGTACTGGAACTCTGATGCGACGAATTTGCCAGGTCCATTTTTGGCCTGGTATCTGCGCCACATGTATCTTGAAAACAGCTTGCGAGTGCCCGGAAAACTTGAAATGTGTGGTATCAAAGTCGATCTTGGAAAGGTGGATATGCCAGTCTTTATGCTGGCCTGTCGAGAAGATCATATTGTGCCGTGGAAAACATCCTATCTTGGACGTTCTTTGTTGGGTGGCAAAAGCCAGTTTGTTTTGGGTGCCTCGGGGCATATTGCTGGCGTGATTAATCCGGCCGCAAAAAACAAACGGAGTTACTGGACTAATAACCGCAAGGTAAAAAAAGCCGATGTCGATGCGGATGGCTGGCTAGCCACTGCAACGGAAGTTAAGGGCAGTTGGTGGCCGCATTGGGCAGAGTGGCTAAGCACCTTTGGTGGGGATAAAATTACCGCCCCGCGCCGTCTCGGTAGCGCCGACTTTTCCTTGATCGAGACAGCACCCGGACGTTATGTCAGAGAAAAGGCATAATGGTTAGTGGACGCAAGAAAAACAACGAGTCCCCAACTTAAACGTAATTTTCTAAAGGAGAGAGCCATGCAAAAAATAGCAGTGGTAACCGGTGGTATGGGTGGTCTGGGTGAGGCGATCTGTATCAAGTTGGCGGCGTTGGGGTACAGGGTGGTGACGACCTATAGCCCGAGCAATACGCATGCTGAGACATGGCTACGGTCAATGAGCGATATAGGCTATCAGTTCAAGGCCTATCCGTGTGATGTGAGCGATTTCGATTCGGCCAAACAGTGCATCGATCAAATCACGGCAGAACTAGGCCCGGTGGATGTGCTCGTGAACAATGCCGGGATCACGCGGGACATGACATTCAAGCGCATGAGCAAGGCCGATTGGGATGCGGTAATGCGTACCAATCTTGATTCTGTTTTCAATATGACCAAACAGGTGATGGATGGCATGATGGAGCGCAATTGGGGGCGGGTGATTAATATTTCTTCAGCGAATGGTCAAAAAGGCGCTTTTGGGCAGACGAATTATGCGGCAGCCAAAGCAGGGATGCACGGTTTTACAAAGTCGTTGGCGCTTGAGGTCGCAAAAAAAGGAGTGACGGTTAACACTATTTCTCCAGGATATATTGGAACAAAAATGGTGCTGGCTATTCCGCCCGAGGTGTTGGAGAGCAAGATTTTGCCTCAATTACCGGTTGGTCGCTTAGGCAAACCTGAAGAGGTTGCTGGCCTGGTCGCCTATCTGTCTTCTGATGAAGCCGCCTTCGTCACCGGTGCGAATATTTCCATTAACGGTGGTCAGCACATGTATTGAGAAAAAACAAAAAATAGAACAAAAGTTAAAAGTTGCTGCAGACACAATGTCTGCGCAAAGTTATTTTGAGTGGTTCTGTGTCAGGGGAGTCGTAGGCAATATGGTTAAACGGATCGCGTTGGTAACGGGAGCAATGGGTGGGTTGGGCACGGCAATTTGCAAGGCATTGGCACAGAATGGTTTCACGGTCGCAGCGAATTGTCTGCCTGATTTCGAGCCCAAAGTTGCATGGCTGGCAAAGACGAAGGCGGAGGGTTTTGATTTTCTTGTGGCTGAGGCCGATGTGACCGACTATGACGCATGTGCCAACATGATTAGCCAATTGGAAGCAACGGTAGGTCCAGTGGATGTATTGGTTAATAATGCTGGCATAACTCGCGATGCTGTCTTCAAAAAAATGAACAAAGGCCAGTGGGATTCCGTATTGTCCACCAATCTCGATTCGGTCTTTAACGTAACGCACCATGTATTGACGGGTATGACGGAGCGTGGCTGGGGACGGGTGATTAATATTTCATCGGTCAATGGCATCAAAGGTCAGTTTGGTCAGGCTAATTACTCTGCGGCCAAGGCCGGTATCCTTGGTTTTACCAAAGCGATTGCGGCTGAAGTTGCGAAAAAAGGGGTCACAGTGAATGCCATTGCGCCGGGATATGTGGGTACAGATATGGTGATGGCGATCAAACAGGAAGTACGTGATGAGATCGTTTCCACCATTCCTATGGGGCGCCTGGGCAAGCCGGAGGAAATTGGCGGGCTTTGCGCCTATCTGGCGTCAGATATTGCGGGGTACATGACAGGCGCTACGCTGAACATCAATGGGGGGTTGCATTTCAGTTGATCGTTGAGGTTTTAAAATCAAGACAGGCTCGCACTAGCGGAGATTTAATACGCTTATTGAGCAGTAGTTCAATCGGAGAGGATTGGCATGGCCGAACAGAATCGCATCATCAAGAAGTACCCTAACCGACGGTTGTATGACACCCGTACTAGTGCTTACATTACGCTAGTGGATGTCAAAGGTCTGGTGTTGGCACATGAAGAATTTCAAGTGGTGGATGCAAAAACAGATGAAGACTTGACCCGGGCGATTTTGTTGCAGATCATTCTTGAGGAAGAGGCAGGTGGTGCACCGATGTTTTCATCCGAAATGCTGTCGCAGATGATTCGTTTCTATGGCAGTGCCATGCAGAGCATGATGGGCCGTTATCTGGATAGCAATATGAAGGCATTCGTTGATATGCAAGCCAAGCTGTCAAAACAGGCTGTGCCGCCGTTTGGCGCTCCAGGGTTGGGGACTCCGGATATGTGGAATCAGTTCTTGAATTTTCAGGGGCCAGCCATGCAAAGCATGATGAGTGCCTATGTTGAGCAGTCGCAACAATTATTCCAGCAGATACAAGACAAAATGAAAGAGAAGACACGAAAAATATTTCCCGATGCAACGGAGAATGCTGCACCTGAATCAGGTGCAGCATCCGGTAAGGCGTCTGGTAGAACCAAGCCAAAATAAAAAGTTATCTAAATAAATTATTTATGAGAAAAAGCAAGATTAGTGTGCCATCCGTTGGCTTCGTTTCGCTCGGCTGCCCAAAGGCAGCCTCAGATGCTGAGCAGATACTTACCCGATTGCGCGCCGAAGGTTATTCCATTTCAGGCAGTTACAAGGGTGCCGATCTGGTCGTAGTCAACACCTGTGGCTTTATTGATGCGGCGGTGGAAGAATCGCTCGATGCCATTGGCGAAGCGATGGCCGAGAACGGCAAGGTCATTGTGACCGGATGTCTCGGCGCGAAAAAAGATGCAGCGGGTAATGATATTGTGCGTGTTGCACACCCTAACGTGCTGGCTGTTACCGGGCCGCATGCTCTGCAAGAAGTGATGGAAGCGGTGCACCAGCATTTGCCGCCATTGCATGATCCGTTTGTCGATCTCGTTCCGTCCCAAGGCATCCGGCTGACGCCGGACCACTATGCGTATTTGAAGATTTCTGAGGGCTGCAATCATCGTTGCACTTTTTGCATCATTCCTTCCCTGCGGGGTGATTTGGTGTCGCGTCCCATTGGTGATGTGCTGCGTGAAGCAGAAATTCTGGCTAAAGCCGGCGTGCGCGAACTGCTGGTTATTTCGCAAGATACCAGCGCCTATGGGGTGGATACAAAATACCGTACAGGTTTTTGGGGCGGCAAGCCTGTGAAGACTAAGCTTTATGATCTGTGTGAACAACTTGGCGAGCTAGGGTTGTGGGTCCGTTTGCATTACGTTTATCCGTATCCCAATGTTGACGATCTCATGCCGCTGATGGCCGCAGGAAAAATTTTGCCTTATCTCGATATTCCGTTTCAGCATGCCAGTCCGCGTATTCTGAAATTGATGAAACGTCCGGCGTCTGCTGAAAAAGTTCTGGAACGCATCAAGGCCTGGCGGGAAGTAGTGCCTGATCTGACCATACGCAGTACGTTTATCACGGGCTTTCCGGGTGAAACGGAAGCCGAGTTCAACTCGCTACTTGATTTCCTGGATGAAGCGCAGCTGGATCGCGTAGGAGCTTTCGCCTATTCACCCGTCGATGGCGCCACTGCCAATGAACTGCCGGATGCTTTGCCCGAGAATGTGCGTGAGATGCGTAAGGCAACACTGTTGCGTCATCAGGAAGATATTTCCACGAAACGACTGGAAAGAAAAATTGGTCGTCGTATAAAAGTGCTGGTGGATGAAATAGATGAAGACGGTGCGATTGCGCGCTCTGAAGGCGATGCGCCGGATATTGATGGCCTCGTGTACATCGTTGATGGACACGATCTGGCAGTAGGCGATTTCGCCGAAGTGATGGTGACCGATTGTGATGTGCATGATCTGTATGCGACGCTGCAGTGAATGCACAGCAGGCTGAATTGTTAGATAAGTTACGCCGTATCACCAGCGCCGACACGGTGCGTCCCTTCGGGAACTTTGTTTTAACTGAGGCCGTCGATCTCGCCCCTTTTTGCACCGATTGGCGTGGCCGCTACACAGGCCAGCCGCTGTGCGTTGTATTGCCAAGCGATACGGAGGCTGTAGCTGCCGTAGTTAGCGCGTGCGCCGCAGCGGGTGTGCCGATGGTGCCGCAAGGGGGCAACACCGGTTTATGTGGAGGTGCTACCCCTATCGGTGGTGAGGTGCTGATTAGTCTGCGGCGGTTAAATCGTATTCGTTATGTTGATGCCGACAACAACGCCATCACTGTGGAAGCAGGGTGTACGTTGCAGGTCGTGCAGGAGGCTGCCACATCGGTTGATCGCTTGTTTCCGTTGTCCTTGGCAGCTGAAGGCAGCGCCACAATCGGTGGTAATCTTTCTACCAATGCCGGAGGCGTTCAGGTATTGCGTTATGGCAATGCGCGAGATCTGGCTCTGGGGCTGGAAGTGGTACTGGCGGATGGCAGTATTTGGCATGGGCTGCGTGCCCTGCGTAAAGATAATACTGGCTACGATCTCAAACACTTATTCATCGGCGCCGAAGGCACACTGGGGCTGATCACTGCTGCTACATTGAAGCTCTTTCCGCAGCCACGGGAAACAGTGACTGCTTGGGTAGTCGTTACTGATCCTTTAGCGGCTGTACGTTTGCTGGGGAACTTACGCGCTGTTGCCGGCGACAATGTAACGGCGTTTGAATTGATTGATCGCGCCTCTCTTGCGCTAGTGCTGCAGCATATGGAGAAGGCACGTGCCCCATTGCAAGCCAAGCACGACTGGTATGTGCTGATTGAGCTTTCAGGCGCACAATATCAATTGCACGATATTCTTGAACAGACCTTGCAAGAAGGCGTTGGCAGCGGACAGGTGATTGATGCCGTAATAGCCAAGAGCGAAGTGCAACGCCTTGAGCTATGGGCATTACGTGAAAATATTTCTGAAGCGCAGAAGCTTGAAGGCATTTCCATCAAGCATGATATCGGGCTGCCTGTCTCGCGTATTGATGAGTTTATTCAACGAGCAGGTACGGCATTAAAAGCCATTTCACCTGACGTGCGTATTGTTTGCTTTGGGCATGTGGGCGATGGAAATCTGCATTACAACCTTTCTAAAGTGAATGCGCTATCCAATGAAGATTTCATTGCGCAGACCCCAGTCATAAACCGGATCGTGTATGATTTGGTCTGTGAATTAGGCGGCTCTATTTCAGCGGAACACGGCTTGGGGCAGTTGAAACGTAATGAAGTTTTACAGTACAAAAGCATGACTGAAATGAATCTTATGCGTAGTGTAAAAGCCGCATTGGATCCACAAGGTTTGATGAATCCCGGCAAGCTGTTGTAACACGTCAAGTAAGGTTTGATAAATTTTGATCGAATTTTTATCGAATGCTTTACATGGTCTGTTTGTGCCCCTATAATTCGCGCTCTCTTGTGGGGGTATAGCTCAGCTGGGAGAGCGCTTGCATGGCATGCAAGAGGTCCGCGGTTCGATCCCGCGTACCTCCACCAAGGACGTGTCCCTATCGTCTAGAGGCCTAGGACATCACCCTTTCACGGTGAGTACGGGGGTTCGAATCCCCCTGGGGACGCCACTATCTCCTGCATCTTGATTACAAGATGCAGGTTGTGTAGGTTGGTATCGAGTTGGTATCGCGTACAGCGATTTAATTTAGCCTCATGGCGAATTCATTCGCTTGCTTGGCGAATGAAATGGATCAGATCCTATCGCTCTTGTCGCGCGCTGTTGTCACAAAGTGATTTCTAAATCCTACAGCTTCTCTTTTTTTCTTTATGAGGCGACAGATTTTTCAATTCCACTTGATAGACCAGCATTCCACGCTTTAACTACTAATAAAAAACGGTGCTGGTGATATGGCAGCTTTATCGACGTCTGTGGCTTGATAATTTGTTTGCGCACTTTACCAAGGGGCCACTTTCAGTTGGTTATCTTTGGCAAAGTTAACCAAAAACGTATAGGCCATCGGTTCAGTAGCGTAAAGATCCGCATTCACAAAAACACTTTTATGCCCTTCATGTGTGCCTGGTTGCACATAGGGAGAATAAGACATGCGCCGCTCTGCGCCAAAAGCCGACATCACGCCACAAATACGCTCTGCCCAGTCACTTGGTCGAAAGGGCTGGCCCCCAAGAGTCACGCCAACAATGATGAAATTTTCCGCTTGGAAGAGCGCCATAAAATTACAGTGAAAAAGTATGGATACTTGCCGCCAGTCTGCAGACAGCTGCTGAAAATGCGCAATAAGAATAATTAATCAGACATAACAAAATTATTCTTATGCTTTTTTGCAAGACTAGGTATCAATACTACTGCCATTGCTCGCCTGATGCAATTTATCGCCTTATTCACGGCGTGGCCTATGCGAAATCCGACGGGTTTATCAGCAGGCGCTAAGGTAATCAGGCAGGGCAATTTTGGAAGTTATCATCGCTACGATAGGTCTGATAGTTTTTGTTATAGCTAGAGAGTGATGCTCAAATTGGGTGTTCTTTTTTTTGGGTAGCGTGATTGCCTATTTCAATAATAACAACTTGTTTTTGATAGCCGAGCGGGGTTGCTATCACGATGCGCAATCCGGTCTTGGATGCTTTGCGTTGCAAGGTAAGTTTAGTTAACAACCAAAGGCTGCCAAGAAGGCAGGTCAGCACGCCAATGAACGCAAAAAATATTTGCATTTGACTACTATTGATAACAGATATGGTTCCGTGTGCAGAAGATTCTGCGACAACCACTAAAAGAATAAAAGAAAAAGCGATCAATTTTTTCATGGAAATTAAAGCCCCACCACGCCCAATTAAAGTAAAAAGGCTGATGCAAGTGTAAGTTGTCCGCTGATAAAAAAGCGATGAAGAAAAGGGCAAAAGTGGCGACATTTCAGATGTTTAATTGATGATTGAGGTTAGTGGCTGATGAGGAAATCCATAGAGTATCCCGGTGGTTCGTGCCAGCTTTGTGTTTGAATTAATCAAGATAAAGCCTTCTGTTGAGCCCCTGTCTTATAATTAACGTCCCTTATCGATTTTTCTTTGCCATCTGTGAATCCGGATCTCGCTCGGTTGCAGCCTTACCCGTTTGAAAGGCTGCGCCAATTGTGCCTTGGCGTGTCACCAGCACCGACTTTTCGCGAAATTCGACTTTCGATCGGCGAACCGCAGCACGCCACACCCATTCTCATTCAGCAGGCGCTGGCCGAACATCTTGCCGGATTAGCGCAATACCCAAATACGCAAGGCACGCGCGGCGTGCGTGAGGCGATCGGGCAATGGATTGCGCGTCGGTATGCTGTGCCTCTTTTGGATGTAGAGACTCAAGTGCTACCCGTGAATGGCTCGCGCGAGGCACTGTTTGCATTTGCCCAGACGGTTATCGATCGCACGCGCCCTCAGGCAAAAGTCGTTTGTCCGAATCCGTTTTATCAAATTTATGAAGGCGCCGCTTTGTTAGCGGGCGCCGAGCCGATTTATCTGAACACGCTGCCAGAAAATGACTTTGCTATGGACTGGACTGCGCTGGCGGAGTCAGTCTGGCGTGATGTGCAGCTGGTTTATGTATGCTCGCCTGCCAATCCAACTGGCAATGTGATGACGCTGGAGTCGTGGCGCGCTCTGTTTGCGCTCGCGGATCGTCATGATTTTGTGATTGCATCTGACGAGTGTTATTCCGAAATCTATTGCGATGAAAATGCGCCTCCCTTAGGTGCATTGACTGCAGCTAAACAGCTCGGGCGTGATGACTATCGTCATCTGGTTGTTTTCTCGAGTTTATCCAAGCGATCAAATGTTCCCGGCTTACGCTCGGGATTTGTCGCTGGTGACGCTGAAGTTCTGAAGAAGTTTTTACTTTATCGCACCTACCATGGCGGCGCGATGAATCCGGCGGTGCAAGCGGCGAGTATCGCGGCCTGGAATGATGAAGCGCATGTACAAGATAACCGGCGTCGGTATGCGGAAAAGTTTGCAGCGGTTACGCCACTTATCGCGCGCCATTTGCCTTGCACTATTCCCGATGCCGGTTTTTATCTGTGGGCGAAAACCCCAATCCCTGACACTGAATTTACGCGACAGCTTTTGCAGCGGAAAAATGTTGCAGTGCTGCCCGGCAGTTACCTTGGAAGGGTTGCTGATGGTATCAATCCAGGCGAAAATTTTATTCGCCTGGCACTCGTGACCAGCCTGGAAGACTGCATCGAGGCTGCGCATCGCATTAACGATTTTTGTCTCTCTTTGTGAAAGAAAACATATGAACAAACCGCTGAATGATTTACAACCGATTATCGAACAAGCGTGGGAAGATCGCGCCAACCTGAAACCCGGCACTGCGCCTGCACACGTTGGCGAAGCGGTTGCACATGTGCTGGGTGAGTTGGATAGCGGCGTATTGCGCGTCGCCGAGAAGATCAATGACGATTGGGTAACGCATCAGTGGATAAAAAAAGCGGTACTACTTTCTTTTCGGCTGGAAGAAAATGTGATCATGGAGAATGGCCCGATGCGCTATTTCGACAAGGTGCCGACGAAATTTTCTCATTACGATACGCATCAATTTGAAAAGGGGGGATTTCGCGTTGTGCCACCAGCGGTTGCTCGTCGCGGCAGCTTTATTGGCAAGAATGTGGTACTCATGCCCAGCTACGTCAATATTGGGGCCTATGTTGATGAAGGCACGATGGTGGATACCTGGGCAACCGTCGGTTCATGCGCGCAAATAGGTAAAAACGTTCATCTTTCCGGCGGTGTGGGGATTGGTGGCGTGCTTGAGCCTTTGCAGGCCAACCCGACTATTATTGGTGATAATTGTTTTATCGGCGCGCGCTCTGAAGTTGTTGAAGGTGTGATCGTTGAAGATAATTGCGTTATCTCCATGGGTGTGTATATCAGCCAGAGCACGAAAATTTATGACCGTGCCACGGGCGAAGTAACTTATGGGCGTGTGCCTGAAGGATCCGTCGTGGTGAGTGGCAATTTGCCATCTGCTGATGGTAAGTACAGCCTGTATTGCGCGGTGATTGTTAAAAGAGTTGATGCGCAAACGCTTGCCAAGACTAGCATTAACGAACTTTTACGCGACTAGCACCAGTACGATAAAGGGGGAATTATGAGCACGATGCACAAGCTGTTTAGGTTGATGGTCGCCAAAAAGGCATCTGACTTGTTTGTCTCTTGCGGTGCACCGATCACTATCAAGATCAATGGCAATGCCATGTCAGTTAATGCAACGGTGATTGATTCGGCCACTATCCGTACTTTATTAATGGAAGTCTTGACGACAGAACAAATCGAGACGCTTGACAAGGAACGGGAGCTAAACGTTCGCTATCCATTACGCGACGTGGGGGTGTTCCGTATTTCCTGCTTTTATCAACGGGGTACACCGGCCATGGTGGTGCGCTACATCCCGATTGATGTACCGAACATCGATACGTTAGGGCTACCGGATGTTTTAAAAGACATTGTTATGGAAAAGCGTGGTCTGGTACTCATCGTCGGCGCGACTGGATCGGGTAAATCGACAACGCTCACTTCTATGCTGGATTATCGGAACGAAAATCGAAGCGGCCACATTCTTACCTTGGAAGATCCGGTTGAGTTTCTGTTTCGCAACAAGAAATCGATCGTTAATCAGCGTGAAGTCGGTTCAGATACCTTGTCTTTTCAAACCGCGTTGAAAAATGCGTTGCGTCAAGCGCCGGATGTTATTTTTATCGGAGAGATTCGTGACAAGGAAACCATGAGCCAGGCGGTGGCTTATGCACAATCTGGTCATCTGTGTATTGCCACGTTGCATGCTAATAACAGTTATCACGCGATGAGCCGGATCATCAGCTTCTATCCGCAGGAAAATCGACCTGCATTACTTGCCGATCTTGCCGTATCGTTAAAGTCCGTTGTCTCTCAACGTTTGGTTAAAAAGCCGGATGGGAGCCGCACGCCAGCGGCGGAAGTGTTGCTTAATTCTCGCTACGTTGCCGAGCTGATCGAAAAAGGCGACTTGAACGAGATCAAAGAGGCGATGGAAAAAAGCATGGTGCCGGGAAGCCAGACCTTTGAGCAGTGCCTGTTCGCACTTTACAAAAACAATACCATCACGCTGGATGAAGCGCTTGCCAATGCAGATTCAGCTAATAATTTGCAGTGGTTGATCAACAATGCGACGGTAGTTATCGATGCGCCTGTGGCCAGTCAGATGGCTGAGGAAGCAAAACGATCGCTGGCTTCCAATACCTCATTTAGCGAGTTCACGCTCAAACTGGATGCGGAGAGCTAATGCCGGTTCTTGAAAAAGTTCAGGCGCTGATTACCCGCGCTTCGATCACCCCTGAAGATGCTGGCTGTCTTGATCTGATTGCTGCGTGGTTAATGCCGCTCGGTTTTTCTATCGAGCGAATGGATCATGGTGGCGTGTCCAATTTATGGGCCAAACGCCGTGGCAGTGATCCGCAAGGCAAAATTATTTGTTTTGCCGGGCACACCGATGTGGTACCAACGGGCCCGCTTGAAAAATGGACGTCTCACCCGTTTACGCCCGAAATTCGCGATGGCTATCTCTATGGGCGTGGCGCAGCAGACATGAAGAGCTCGATTGCTGCATGCGTTGTTGCGATTGAGCGATTACTGGCGCGCCGTATCACCAGCGCCGACTCTTTGGCCTTGCTGCTGACTTCGGATGAAGAGGGCGATGCGGTCAATGGCACTGTGCGGGTTGTCGATACGCTCAAGACGCGCGGTGAGACGATTGATTACTGCATTGTTGGCGAACCCACCTGCGTTGATCAACTGGGTGACACAGTTAAAAATGGTCGGCGTGGATCGCTCTCGGCCAAACTGATGGTGAAAGGGGTGCAGGGGCATGTAGCGTATCCGCATCTCGTGAAAAATCCCGTGCATTTGGCAGCACCTGCGTTGGTAGAACTTGTTGCAATGACATGGGATGAGGGCAACGAAGATTTTCCGCCGACCAGCTTGCAGATTTCCAACGCGCATGCCGGTACCGGGGCAAATAACGTGAGTCCTGGCACTTTCGAACTATGGTTCAACTTCCGCTTTTCTACCGCCAGCACGGCAGAAGATTTGCAAGCCCGCGTGCATGGGCTGCTTGACCGGCATGGCTTAGCGTATGACATCCACTGGACACTGGGTGCCAAGCCATTTCTCACCTTGCGCGGTCCGCTGTGTGCCGCGATATCGGAATCCATTACACAGGTGACTGGGGTTACGCCAACGCTGGCGACAACCGGGGGTACATCAGATGGCCGATTCATTGCGGATATATGCAGTCAACTTGTCGAATTCGGGCCGACCAATGAAAGCATTCACAAGATTGATGAGCGCATTGCTGTTGCAGAACTTGAGCACTTAGCCCAGATTTATGAAGGTACTTTTGATCGGTTATTGTCATGATGACACCCGTAGATGAACTGATTACCCTGCGCGACTGGTTGCGCTGGACCATGAGCCGATTTAGCGAAGCGGATCTTTTTTTTGGTCATGGCACCGATAATGCATGGGACGAAGCCATCTGGTTGTTGCTCGCTACCCTTAAATTACCGCAGGATCGTCTGGAACCTTTTCTGGACGCACGGCTGACCCGAGCAGAGCGACTGGCGGTTTGGAATGCGCTGCAACAGCGTATTGCGCGCCGCTTGCCTACGGCATATATCGTGCAAGAAGCCTGGCTGGGGAATTTTCGTTTTTATGTGGATGAATGCGTTATTGTGCCGCGTTCTTATTTTGCTGAACTGCTCGAGGATGGCTTGGCACCGTGGGTAGATAATCCGGAAAAAATAACCAGCGCACTTGACTTGTGTACGGGATCCGGATGTTTGGCCATTCTGATGGCGCATACGTTTCCTCAGGCGCAAATTGATGCCGTTGATCTATCCCCTGAAGCGCTTGCCGTGGCGCGACGCAATATCGCAGATTATGGTTTGCCAGACAAAGTGCAAGCCATTGAATCTGACTTGTTTGCAGCAATTCCCGGGAAACGGTATGACTTTATTTTAAGCAACCCACCCTATGTGACAGCTGCTGCCATGGCGGCCTTGCCAGCAGAATATCGCCATGAACCTGCGTTGGCGTTAGCTGCTGGCCATGATGGCCTGGATGTGGTGCGGCGGATTTTGAGAGAAGCCGCAAATCATTTGAACCCCGATGGTTTTATTGCGATCGAAGTGGGACACAATCGCGAGCAGGTAGAAACAGCTTTTCCTGATTTATCTGCTATCTGGCTGGATACGGCATCCAGTTCTGAAAAGATTTTTCTGGTGAGCCATGAGACATTGTGTGAATACGCTTCTATTCATGGAACGACGCATTAGTCGCGCAATGCCATCAGTGTGTTGGATAAAAAATCACGGCGGTAGAGCACAAGAGTGATTGCCGTGGTCATCAGAATAAAAAGCCAAGGTTGAATAAACCAGCACAGGGTAGCCAGGCCAAAATAGTAGGCTCTGATGGCACGATTGAATTCGTCACCTGACAATGTATTAATTACTCCCATACGACGGCTGAATTTTTCAATTTCAGGCGCGGGTGCTGAAATGGGTGGCGCAGCGCCAATCAGAATGGAGAGTAAGTTCAGCTGCCTGAGCGACCAGGTAAATTTGAAGTAAGCAAAAATGAAAATACCCAGCAAGAGCAGTAATTTAAGTTCCCACAGCGCGCGGCCTGCGGTGTGGGTAAATGGCAAAATATCTGTCGCTGACATTGCCTTGTCCAGGGTACCCATGACCGCCATCAGGCCGGCAATGATATAGATCGTGGTATTGGCATAAAACGACACGCTGGTCATTAGATTCCCCACCAATGCCGAATCAACAATGCGGATTTCTCGAGTTAACATCTGTTTTGCCCAGTCAAGGCGGTATTCATGGGAAACCCCAACCAGTCCTTGATGCGCTAGCGTGCTTTTTTCAGAAAAAAAACTATAGCCAACCCAGCAGATAAAAAACCATCCCAGCGCAATGCAGTCAAGGAGCGATAGCTCATAAAGCAAAATAGTGCTCATGCGAGACTCAATTTAGTCGCTCGAGGGGAGGTTTTCATTGAAAAGTGCGTCGATAAATCCAAAGCGCGTCAAATCCCTTATTCGTCTGGGATACAGTATGCCATCAAGATGATCAACTTCATGCTGTACAACACGTGCGTGAAAATCATCAACTTCTCGCTCAAAAAAATGTCCTTCTTCAGTGTAGCCGGAATAATGAAGTTGCTTCCAGCGCGGCACAATGCCACGTAATCCCGGGACCGACAGGCAGCCTTCCCAGCCGTCTTCTTCCTCGCTTGAACGGCGCGTTAATGTGGGGTTGATGAGGACCGTATCAGGAATAATCGGTGCCCCAGGGTAACGCGGGCTGGGTTGACCGCCAAAGATCACGACACGTAAGTTCACCCCAATTTGCGGGGCGGCGATGCCTGCGCCATCGTGATGAGCCATCGTGTCTCGCATGTCCCGCAATAACAGTGCAAGGTCTTGCGTGTGAAATGACGTGACAGGTTCGGCGATGCGTAAAAGCCGTGGATCGCCCATGTGCAGCACAGGCTTGATCATGCTTCACACAGGTGCGCAATGAGGCGGCGCACGCGATCCATCGATGTATGCAGCATGCTTTCAAGGCGGTCAAACTGTATGCCATGCGTAGAGTCGCCTCGCCCTGCGGCCCAATTGGCAACAACACACAGTGCGGCATAGGGTAGCTCAAGCTCCTTCGCCAGCCCTGCTTCTGGCATGCCCGTCATTCCGACAATATCGGCGCCGTCTTGCGAGAGCCGATTAATTTCAGCGGCTGTTTCCAGGCGTGGCCCCTGCGTTGCTGCATAAATCCCGCCATTTATCACGGGCTCACGTGTTTGCTGGGCTGCGTTGAGTAAAAGCTGGCGGACATTCTCAGTATACGGCTCTGTAAAGTCGATATGTTTGACCGGACCATCCGTGCCCGATTGGAATGTCATTTCACGGCCCCAGGTGTAATCAATCATTTGATGCGGAACAACCAAAGTGCCTGGTGCCATGTCTGGATGAATGCCGCCAACCGATGCGACTGAAATAATCTGGCTTACCCCGATACTGTGCAATGCCGAAAGATTGGCGCGGTAATTCACCAGATGGGGAGGGATGGTATGACCATAGCCATGCCGCGCGATAAAAACAACTTCTTGGCAGCCGATACGGCCAAAGGTGAAGGGTCCTGATGGCTCACCATAGGCGGTGCGGATAATTTCGCGGTGAGAGACACCTAAATTCGCTAACTGCGTCAAGCCACTGCCCCCGATGATACCAAGCATCAAAATCTCCTGAAAATTCAAGCAGAAAAGCTGCGAACACTAAGTTTTAACATGGTAGAATGCGCGCCTTTTCCGCACCGCAACATTACGCGATCCCACACTATGTCCCGTTCCCTCAGAAACATCGCCATTATCGCCCACGTCGACCACGGTAAAACCACGCTGGTTGATCAATTACTTCGTCAATCCGGAACATTTGCTGCGCACCAGCAGTTGTCGGAGCGCGTGATGGACTCCAACGATCTTGAAAAAGAGCGTGGAATTACCATTTTGTCAAAAAATTGTGCTATTGATTTTGAGGGTACGCACATTAATATTGTGGATACCCCGGGGCATGCCGATTTTGGTGGTGAAGTAGAGCGCGTGCTTTCCATGGTGGATGGCGTGCTGTTACTGGTCGACGCGGTCGAAGGGCCGATGCCGCAAACCCGCTTCGTTACGCGAAAAGCGTTGGCATTGGGCCTCAAACCCATTGTAGTCGTCAATAAGATTGACCGTCCTGGGGCCCGTCCTGATTGGGTGATTAGTCATACATTTGATCTTTTCGACAAACTCGGTGCGACAGAAGAGCAACTCGATTTTCCCGTTGTCTTTGCTTCGGCGCTCAATGGCTTTGCCATGCTGGATGCTTCCAAGCCGGGCACTGACATGCGACCCTTGTACGAAGCCATTGTCAAAAATACGCCGCAACCCGATGTGGATGCTGAAAAGCCCTTGCAGCTACAAATTTGTTCCCTCGATTACAGCAGCTATGTAGGTCGTATCGGTATTGGCCGCATCAAGCAGGGTCGTATCAGAGTGGGCCAGGAAATTGCCGTGATGTACGGCGATGAAGCTAAAGGCAAGTCAAAAATTGGCCAGATCATGATGTTTAAAGGCTTGGAGCGCGAACAGGCAACTGAAGCCGAAGCAGGTGATATCGTTCTCGTGACCGGGATCGATCAAGTCGGGATCGGGGTTACGGTATGCGACACCCTTAACCCTGTGGGTTTGCCTCCATTGGTCGTGGATGAGCCAACGCTGACCATGAATTTCCAGGTTAATACATCACCTCTGGCGGGTAAGGAAGGTAAATTTGTTACCAGCCGCCAGATTCGCGAGCGGTTGCAAAAAGAGTTGCTTGCCAATGTGGCGTTGCGCGTTGAAGAGACCGAAGATGCAGATGTATTCTTGGTTTCAGGTCGTGGTGAGCTGCATCTGACCATTTTGCTGGAAACCATGCGCCGTGAAGGTTATGAACTCGCGGTGTCGCGCCCTCGTGTGCTGTTCAAGGAAATCAACGGTGAAAAGTGCGAGCCTTATGAACTGCTCACGATAGATATTGAAAATGAACATCAGGGCGGCGTCATGGAAGAATTGGGCCGTCGTCGCGGTGATTTGCAGAACATGGAATCAGACAGTAAAGGGCGTGTGCGTCTTGAATATCGCATTCCTGCCCGTGGCTTGATTGGTTTTCAGGGTGAGTTTTTGACTTTGACCCGTGGCACGGGGCTGGCCAGTCATATTTTTGATGATTACGGCCCTATGGCTGGCGTCATGGCGGAGCGTCGCAATGGTGTGCTCATCTCACAAGACGATGGCGCTGCTGTGGCTTACGCCTTGTGGAAGCTGCAGGATCGAGGCCGCATGTTTGTCAGCCCAGGTGATCCGCTGTATGAGGGCATCATCATC
The DNA here is from genome assembly GCA_030645365.1 of Rugosibacter sp. Lineage (GTDB taxonomy): Bacteria > Pseudomonadota > Gammaproteobacteria > Burkholderiales > Rhodocyclaceae > Rugosibacter. The sequence goes on along the minus strand of JAUSMB010000034.1, from coordinate 19,121 downwards.
GGTATTCATAGCCGTGATAACGATTTGGTGGTAAATCCGATCAAGGGCAAGCAGCTGACTAACGTGCGTTCATCCGGCACAGACGAAGCGGTTCGATTGATACCACCAATACAGGTAAGCCTTGAGTCTGCCGTGGAATTCATTGCAGATGATGAACTGGTTGAGATCACACCAAAATCCATACGCATCCGCAAGCGCTTTCTCAAAGAGCACGATCGCAAGCGCGCAGGTCGCAGCGACGCAGCGTAAGGCTTACCCTGCTGTTTGGGGTGCTGGGCAATGAGATTATTTCAGGCCCAGCACGTCTTGCATATCGAACAGCCCCTGCTTCTTTTCTTGCAAGAAACGTCCCGCACGCAGCGCGCCTAGCGCGTAAGACATGCGGCTGGAAGCCTTATGGGTTATTTCGATGCGCTCACCTTCCCCAGCGAAGAGTACCGTATGGTCGCCCACGATATCGCCTCCACGAATAGCAGAGAACCCGATTTGTGTTGTTGGCCTTTCCCCGGTATGCCCTTGGCGACCATAGGTGGCACATTCAGCCAAGTCCTGGCCTAGTGCTTTTGCCAAGACTTCTCCCATCCTGAGCGCGGTGCCTGAGGGGGCATCGACTTTGTGGCGGTGATGTGATTCGATTACTTCGATGTCGTAGCCGGTATCAAGAATTTTTGCAGCTAGTGCCAGAAGCTTGAAGACGGCATTGACGCCCACAGCCATGTTGGGCGCATAAACAACAGGAATCTTTTGTGCAGCAGCTTCAATCGCTTGCTTGCCTTCGGCAGAAAATCCCGTCGTGCCGATGATGATGCTAACGCCTGATTTTTTGCAGGCAGCCAAGTGAAGCAGCGTGGCTTCAGGCCGGGTGAAATCGATCAGGCAATCGGCATCAGCAAGCGCAGCATCAATCTCACACGATACGAGAACCCCGCAGGGGGAGCCGACGAGCTCTCCCGCATCTTTGCCGAGAAAGGGGCTCGCGGAATGTTCAAGGGCAGCGGCTAGGGTAGCGTTTTCATTTTTCAATACAGCTTCAATTAGCGTTCGTCCCATACGGCCAGCGCTTCCTGCGATGGCATAGCGAATTTTTTTCATTCTTTTTTCGATTTTTTCTGGTTTTCATCCGCTGGAGTTACAACCTCAATGACTTGATTGGCTGCTTTAGGAGCAGCTTTTTTCCCGTCATCGGCGATGACATCCCCACCAACGCGAACGAGTTTGTTATCCTCGAAAAATACGGCAATACGGCGCTGTTCCGCTTCGCCCCGTCCTGGTTGCAAGCGATAAACATAATCCCAGCGATCAGCGTGGAACATGTCTGAAACCAGCGGAGAACCAAGAATGAACCGCACTTGCTCGCGTGTTTGAGCAGGTTTGAGCTGTGACATCATTTCTTGCGTAACCCAATTTCCTTGACGTACATCAATGCGATAAGGAGTGATATACGCTGAGGCTTGATTGACGCTTGAACAGGCAGGGCACAGCGCAATCACTGTAAGGAAAGGCAAAGAATAAAAAAAATGCTTCATCGGCTAGTTCCGGGGTGATGCAAGCAAACGAGTCTGCTGCGTGGACTGAAAAAATTGTGCGGGGTTTGCCGCGAAATCTGTGGCAGGGGCACCCCATTGGAGTGTGAAAACTATATCATAGAAGGCCGTCGCGCCTTGTTCTTGCTGGACTCATTTTTTCACTATGACTACTCATCCCGACGATCTTAAAAGCATTGGCCTTAAAGCAACTCTGCCTCGTCTGAAAATTCTCGATTTGTTTCACAAGTTGGGCCAAGAGGGAGCGCCACGGCATATCACTGCAGAGGATGTGTACCGTCATTTATTGGCAGATGACATGGATGTGGGCTTGGCTACCGTCTATCGCGTTTTGACTCAATTCGAGCAAGCTGGCTTGCTGCAGCGTCACCATTTCGAATCCGGGAAGGCTACCTTCGAGTTGAACGAAGGGTCTCATCATGACCATCTGGTTTGTCTGCAATGCGGGCAGGTGGAAGAATTTTTTGACCCAGAGATCGAGAAAAGGCAAAACGAGATTGTTCGTCAGCGTGGCTTTGAGCTGCGTGAACATGCGCTCTATCTTTATGTTGAATGTACTAAATCAGACTGTGTGCATCGAAAGAAATCCACTTGAATATTGAGGCATTTCTTACCTCAACCTCGCTTGTCGCGTTGGCTGAAATCGGCGATAAAACGCAACTGCTCTCATTTGTACTGGCGGCACGCCTCAGAAAGCCCATTCCGATTATCGCGGGGATTTTTGTGGCGACAGTGCTCAATCATGCGCTGGCAGCATCCGTTGGTGTTTGGTTGGCGCAGTGGATTGCGCCGCAATGGTTGCCCTGGGTCACGGGTGCGGTATTCATTATTTTTGGTTTATGGGTTTTGCGTCCCGATGCGTTGGATGATGAACCAAAATTGCACCAGGCTGGTGTTTTTGTGACGGCAACCATCGTTTTCTTTATGGCGGAAATGGGCGATAAAACTCAACTCGCAACGGTGGCGCTGGGGGCGCAGTTTCAGCAAGCATTACTAGCGGTTGTTATGGGCACAACGCTGGGCATGATGATTGCCAATGTGCCTGCAGTGTTGATTGGTGAGCGTTTGGGAGAGCGCCTGCCGCTGAAAGCCATACGCTGGATTGCTGCCGGGGTTTTTATGTTGACAGGCATGATGATCATGCTTGACGCTTTGAGCCCGCTTACTCGGTAAGCCCCAGCATTTCTGCCGCATGGCGCTGTGTTGTGCTGGTAATTTTTTCGCCGCCCAACATGCGCGCAATCTCTATCACGCGCGATGCTTGATCCAGTATGCGGACTGACGACACGACAACCGCATTGCGCGTTTCTTTGACAATCGACCACTGCCAATCGGCCTGTGCAGCAACTTGAGGCAAGTGGGTGACGCACAGTACCTGATGGGTTTTGCCCAGGTCATGTAGCATGCGGCCCACAATTTCGGCGACGCGGCCGCCAATGCCGACATCCACTTCGTCAAATATCAAGGTGTCGACCGAGTTGGCTTGGCTGGCAATGACTTGCAGCGCCAACCCAATGCGCGAGAGCTCGCCGCCCGAGGCGACTTTTGCCAGCGGGCGGAGCATCTGGCCCGTATTCGCGGCGACTTGAAACTCAACACTTTCCAGACCAAATGAAGCGCCTTCACTGAGTGCCTCCAGCGCAATAGAAAACTGGCCACCACTCATTGCCAGCTCTTGCATGCTGGAGCTGACCGCCTGGGATAGGCGCTTGGCAGTTTTGCCGCGCAAGGCCGACAATTTTTTCGCGACGGCAAGATAGGCGGCTTCTGTTACTTGTTCGCGTTCAGCTAGAGCAGCAGGGTCGGCGCGCAAGCTGATCTCGTCAAGCTGGGCCGTTAGTCGAGCGAGTGATGCCGGGAGCTCGGCTGGCGGTACACGATATTTGCGCGCCATTTGTGTCACGGCATCTATTCGGCTATCAAGCTCAATTAATCGTGAAGGATCAAGCTCCAGATGATCTTGATAACGCCGTAGTGCCAGCGCCGACTCTTCGAGCTGAATGACCGCACCGTCGAAAAGTCTGGCGGCATCGCTCAGTGCCGGGTCTGTCGTGACTAATTCATTCAGGCGTGCGCCTGCATGCTGCAAGGCCGATAGCGCTGCTGTTTCACTTTCATCGAGAACGAGCAGTGCTGCGCTAGCTGCTTCAAGCAATGCACTGGCATTGCCCAGACGACGTTGTTCTGTTTCTGTTTCTTGCCATTCTTCAGCATTGAAAGCAAGTGCGGTCAATTCTTTGACTTGCCATTCAAGCAGCTCGCGCTCGCGTGCAGCTGCTTCGCTATCCGTCATGGCGGCTTGCCTGGCTTCACGAGCTTGACGCCAGGCAGTGTAGGTAGTTGCTACTTCGTGTAACAAGTCTTGAGCCCCTGCATGGGCATCAAGCAAGGCACGCTGTGCTTCAGGGTAGAGCAACGAATGGTGCGCGTTTTGACCATGGATATCTGCCAGAAAAGTCGCTATTTCACGTAATTGCCCCAGCGTCGAGGCGGTGCCGTTGATATAGGCCCGGGAACGGCCACTCTGGTCAATGATACGGCGCAACAAGCAGGTGGCGGTATCAAAGTCATTGGTTTCTAGCCAGCTCGCCAGCGCACTGTTTTCATCTACATTAAATTCGGCGGTAACTTCGGCACGCTCAGCACTAGTGCGGATGACGGAGGCATCCGCACGTTCGCCCAGAACAAGAGATAAGGCATCAATGAGAATGGATTTGCCCGCGCCGGTTTCGCCCGTGAGTGCGCCAAACCCGTGGCTGAATTCCAATTCCAGCTGGTCGACGATAACAAAGTCACGAATGATCAGGCGCTGCAACATAATGGAATGGGGTGGAAAATGCGAATAATGTGGGTAGTACGCTAGCTGCGTGGCGTGGCACTCCAATGCAGTTTTTCGCGCAACATCGCGAAATAACTGTAGCCAGGAGGATGCAGCAAGGTAATGGTATAAGGGGAGCGCTGGATGCGCACAACATCACCGCTGCGTGCATCAAATCGAGTCTGGCCATCAAAGTGTATTCGTGCCTCATGTGGCGGCAGTAGCATCACGCTAATTGTGCTGTGATCGCTGACGGTGATGGGGCGGTTGGATAGCGCATGCGGGCAGAGCGGCACAATGGCAATTCCTGCAACTGAGGGGTGCAGGATGGGTCCATTGGCGGATAAAGCGTAAGCGGTAGAACCGGTAGGTGTGGAAATAATCAAGCCATCGGCACGCAGGATATGAATCAGCTCGTCATCTACTTTAACTTCCAACTCGATCAGGCGGCCAGTCTCTCCCTTGTTAATGACCACATCATTCAGCGTTAAGGCATGGCAGGCACGTTCGCCATTGCGTAATACTTCAGCATCCAGCAAAAAACGTTGTTCGCGTGAAAATTTCCCGGCCAGCAGTGTCGCCATGCTGTCTATCATCGATTCGCGTGAAATATCGGTCATAAACCCCAGCCGACCCTGATTTACACCGACGAGAGGCACATCAAACTTGGCCAGACAACGGGCCGCATTAAGGAGCGTGCCATCCCCACCAAGAATGATCGCCAGATCGGCACGCTGACCAATGGATTCATAATTGGCGACGGCGTAATGATGCGGTTCCATGGCTGCGGCAGTGCCTTCTTCAATCAAAACTTCAAGATTGTGGCCACGAAGAAACGCCGCCAGCGTTATCAGAGATTCTGAAATTTCCGGGCTTTTATATTTGCCGATCAAGGCAATAGTGTGAAAGAGACTCTTCATACGGAGGTTAAAACCAGGAATCAGGGATGATTAACTGGGTAAAGGGTCGGTATTGCCTAGCGCCGTGGTGTTTAAGCCGCCATCGACAAACATGATTTCACCGGTGATGCCACTGGCTAAATCAGAGAGCATGAAGGCTGCGGCATTCCCTACTTCTTCGATCGTGATATTGCGCCGCAGGGGAGCGTGGTGCGCGTTATAGGCCAGCAATTTGCCAAAGTTGCCAATACCGGAGGCGGCCAGAGTTTTGATGGGGCCGGCAGAAATTGCATTGGCGCGAATGCCTTGTGGCCCAAGGCAAAAGGCGAGGTAGCGCGTTGCGGCTTCGAGGCTGGCCTTGGCTAGCCCCATGGTGTTGTAGTTAGGCATGGTGCGTTCGGCACCAAGGTAAGTCATCGCCAGGAGTGAGGCATTGTTACCCTTGAGTAGCAGGGGACGAGCGGCTTTGGCAAGTGCTGCATAACTGTAGGAAGAAACATCGTGGGCAATGCGAAAGGCGTCACGCGTGATGCCATCGAGAAAATCGCCTTCGATCGCTTCGGCCGGAGCGTAGGCGATGGAATGCACCAAGCCGTCAAGACCTTCCCAGTGTTTGGCGATGTCGACAAAAAGATTTTCTATCTGCGCGTCTGCAGCAACATCACAGGGGAACACCGCTTGCGAGCCAAATTCTTCAGCAAACTTGGTGATTCGATCGGCAAAGCGTTCGTTTTGATAAGTGAACGCCAAGCTCGCACCCTCGCGGTGACAGGCTTTGGCAATGCCATAGGCAATGGATCGGTTGGAGATCAAACCTGTGATCAGAATGCGTTTGCCGGCAAGAAATCCCATTGTTTTTCCTCTAGTGAATTCGGTTGAATCAGTCTTTTGGATTATAGCGGATCGGCTAAACTAGCCACTATGTCGAGATCATTTCGCGCAGTGCTTTTTATTTTACTTGCCTTGTTTCTGACAGGTTGTGGAGAGGCGTGGAATAATCCGTATCCTGCGGCGGAGCGTGGAAAAAACATTTTATACACCGCGTTTACTGATCGCCCAAAACATCTTGACCCGGTGCAGTCGTATAGCGAAGACGAAATTACTTTTACCGCCCAGATTTACGAGCCGCCGCTGCAATATCATTACCTCAAGCGCCCGTATACGTTGATTCCGGCAACGGCTGAGGCCGTCCCGCAGCCACGCTATCTTGATGCTCAGGGAAACGAATTGCCCGCAAACAGCCCGGTAGCGCAGATTGCTTTTACGGATTACGTTATTGCCATTAAGCGAGGTATTCGCTATCAACCGCATGCGGCCTTTGCGCGCAATCCCGCCGCAGGTTATCTGTATCACGATTTATCGACTGAACAGCTTTCTCACATCACGACGATGGCTGATTTCGCTGCGCAAGATACACGCGAGCTGATCGCTGAAGATTACGTTTATGGCATAAAGCGGCTGGGACATCCGCATCTGCATTCGCCTATTCTGGGGTTGATGGGCAGTTATGTCGTCGGGCTAAGTGACTTTGCCAAGAGTCTGCAAAAGTCGGCGCTGGTGATACGGCGTGATGACTGGCTAGACTTGCGAAAATATTCCCTTGCCGGGGCTGAAGTGATCGATAAATACCATTACCGGATTCGGATCAAGGGCAAGTACCCGCAGTTTCTTTACTGGCTGGCGATGCCATTTTTTTCGCCTATGCCCTGGGAGGCAGACAAGTTTTATAGCCAGCCAGGCATGCAGGAAAAAAATCTGACACTGGACTGGTATCCCATAGGCACAGGTCCTTACATGCTGACGGAAAACGATCCGAATGCGCGCATGGTGTTGCAGAGAAATCCTAATTTTCACGAAGAGCATTATCCCTGTGAGGGTGAGCCGGAAGATAAGAAGGCTGGGCTGCTAAAGGATTGCGGCAAGCGCTTACCTTTTATTGATCAGATTGTTTTCATCCGCGAAAAAGAGCAGATTCCGTATTGGAATAAATTCTTGCAAGGTTATTACGATGCATCGGGCATATCTTCTGATTCTTTTGACCAGGCTGTGCAAGTCACGGGCGGTGGCGAAGCAACACTCACCGATGCCATGCAGGCTCAAGGCATTACCTTATCAACGTCTGTTGCCACGTCAACGTTTTATATGGGATTTAACTGGCTTGATCCGCTCGTTGGTGGTAGTAACCCAGCAACAGCTGAACGTGCACGCAAACTGAGGCAGGCAATTTCAATTGCCATCGATCAAGAGGAATTCATCTCGATTTTTCAAAACGGTCGTGGCGTTCCGGCACAAGGACCAATCCCGCCAAGTATCTTCGGCTATCGGGAAGGTGCTGAGGGGATCAATCGCACGATGTACGACTGGATTAATGGCCAGGCGCGACGTAAATCCATTGCTGAGGCGAAGCGATTGCTGGCTGAAGCCGGTTGGCCGAACGGGCGGGATGCCTCTACCGGTGAGCCCCTGGTGATCTACCTTGATACAACGGCGACAGGGGTTGGCTCAAAAGCGCGGATGGATTGGTTGAATAAACAGTTCAGCCAAATCAATGTGCAGTTAGTGGTGCGAAATACGGATTACAACCGGTTTCAGGAAAAAATACGCAAGGGTGCTGCGCAGATTTTTTATTTTGGCTGGAATGCGGATTATCCCGATCCGGAAAACTTCTTTTTTTTGCTGTCCAGTCAGCAGTCGGCAGTACTGCATGGTGGACCGAATGCTGCCAATTACAACAATCCTGCCTATGATGCTTTATTTGCGCAGATGCAGACAATGGAAAATAGTCCACAACGCCAGATGTTGATTGATCAGATGGTGGAACAACTGCGTAAAGATACGCCGTGGATCTGGGGATTTCATCCGAAGGATTACAGTTTGCAGCATGTCTGGCTGACAAATCGAAAGCCAGGCAAGGTGGGCAACAATACCTTGAAATATCAGCGTGTGGATGCTGGCTTACGGACAATAAAACGTGCCGAATGGAATCAGCCTGCCCCATGGCCGATACTGCTAGCTTTGTTGGGTGGCGTGACGGTTCTTGGGCTGGTTATTCGCGCCTATTGGCAACGCGAGCAGCGAGCAGGAACTGAATAGACTAACCTGTTAACCTGTTAACGCAAGCGTAAATCTTCAGGGGTTAGTCAGTGTCAGATTCCTGCTGCGGTACAAAGGCTTGCCACTCGCCCTCACGCAGGACAGTCAAGGGGCGAAAGTTTTCTTTGTAGGCCATTTTTTTACTATCACGGATCCAGTAACCCAAATACAGCCAAGGAAGCCTTAACCGTTGGCATTCGGCGATTTGCCAGAGAATGGCAAAGGTGCCAAAGCTGGTGTGGGGAATATCGCAATCATAAAAAGTATAGACAGCCGATAAGCCATCATCGAGGACGTCGATGATGCTAACGATGCGTAATACACCGTTTTCACGGAATTCAATCAGGCGGCTATCAACATGCGTTTGCAGCAGGAACTGCGCATATTGTTCACGACTATCCTGATCCATGCCTCCACCCGCATGGCGGGCATTTTGATAACCCTGGTAAAGCTGGTAATGATCTTCGCGAAAGGTGAGCCCGCAGTCCTGCGCAGTGAGCTCCGAATGTTGGGCGAATGCACGGCGCTGACTGCGGTTGGACGTAAATTGTGTGACATCCAGGCGAATTGGCTGACAAGCCGTGCATAGATCGCATCGGGGGCGATAGGTAAACATGCCGCTTCGCCGAAAGCCAGCCCGCACGAGATTGCTATAGGTTCTGTTGTCGATAAGATTGATCGGTGTGGCAACTTGTGAGCGAGCAGAACGATTCGGCAGGTAAGAGCAGCTATAGGGTGTGGTGGTATAGAACTGCAACAAAGGGAAGGCAGGTAAATCGCGTAGGTGTGTCATCGCGCCCCCTTGAAATAACCGTCGATAGACATGGCAGGCCACGGGCCTGGGGCCGGGCCTGATTGGGTCAATGTCGCCAGCTTAGCAACAAAGTCGCTACGGGCAATCAGGCGAGCACCGAGAGAGGTGAGGTGAGTGGTTTCCATTTGGCAATCAATTATGCCGAATTCTTTCTGTTTGAGGTAAGCGCACAAATGAGCGAATGCAATTTTTGATGCATCACGCACGTGGCTAAACATCGATTCGCCGTAAAAAACTCGTCCGATTGCGATGCCGTAGAGTCCGCCAACCAGCTCACCATCGACCCATGTTTCTACGCTATGGGCATAGCCCAGTTGATGAAGTTTTTCGTAAGCCGTCATCATTTCAGCGCTGATCCAGGTTCCACTCTGCCCCGATCGTGGTTTCTGCGCACAAGCGGATATCGTGGCAGAAAAGGCAGTATCAAAGCGGATGCTGTAGGCTGCGTTACGGAGTGTTTTGGCTAGAGAGCGTGATAGTTTGATCTCCTCCGGAAAGAGCACCATGCGTGGGTCAGGACTCCACCACAGGATCGGTTGACCCGGTGAATACCAAGGAAAAACTCCTTGCTTATAAGCTGCGAGCAAGCGTGGCGGTGAAAGATCACCGCCCGCAGCGAGAAGGCCATTGGGGCCAGTTGGCTCAGTGAGGGCCGAGCTCACCGGTGGGAAATCAAGCTCAATCGACAGCCATGGAATCATCGGCTGCAGCGCATGAAAAAATGGTTCGAATTAAATTTCCTGAAGAGATTTTAGGTTACAGCGACTTATGTGAGCCGTCGCAGAGCGCACCATTTTTGCTGTGTTTGCAACCGCAAAAGTAGACTGTCGTGCTTTCGCTGGCAGTATATTTCAATGGCGAAAACGATGATCCTTTATGGCTGCCATCACAGAAAGGCTGACCTTTGGATTTGCCGCAGGAGCACCAGTAATAATCCTTGCCAGCTTCAACAGCCACAGCGAAAGGTGATTTTGCAGCAATTTCTGGGTTGGTCATGACTATTCCTCAGGGTTGTAGGTTGAAATTACAGTTAGCGTTGTAAAAGAGGGGGCGTTTGAATTACTGATTCATTATTCAGGATTGACGCGCCGGGCACCATTGAATCGCTGGATCCAGTAGTTATCGCTCATGCTATCGACACGAACCCGCTCGCCGGTGCGTGGGGCATGCACAAACTGATCGTTGCCAAGATAAATGCCGACATGCGAAAACGCGCGACGCATGGTGTTAAAGAAAACCAGATCGCCAGGTTTGAGCTCGGTAGATGAAACAACTTGTCCAGTTTTGCTCTGCTCAAGAGCGCTACGTGGAAGAATCAAGCCAAACCCTGTACGGAATACGTGACGCACAAAGCCAGAGCAGTCAAACCCGGATTCAGGCGTTGTCCCACCAAAACGGTAAGGGATACCGAGTAGATCTACAGCTTTGTCAATGACGTCTTGAGCGGTTGCTGTTGCACGATCAATGACTGATACCCGCAGCGGTGGCGGAATGACGATGGGTTCGTTGGCCTGTGCAATTGACGAAAGCAACAGGCTGAACAATAAAAAAGCACCTGTTTTCTTGGAGGGTGTTCTATTCATTGATTGACTATAACGTTCATCCCATAATCTGTAAACCCATATCAGGGCGCAAGGCTACCCAGCACAGAGCTTATGCAAGGTGGCCTTTTACTAGAGCAGGTTTATCTGTATCGTAAAAAGTTAGGTATGACTTCTGTTTAATCTTAATGGTTACTTGTTAAAACAGTTTGACGCCATGTCTGTTTCAGGTAGAATTCGTCGTTCTTAAGTAGGCGCGTAGCTCAGCTGGTTAGAGCACCACCTTGACATGGTGGGGGTCGTTGGTTCGAGTCCAATCGCGCCTACCAAAAGTCTTAGCAGAATTAGATAGTTCTGCTACTACTAATCAAGCCACCGCAAGGTGGCTTTTTGTTTTCCTGTGGCGAAAACGTGACGTAACTAGTTGTCTTTTCCAGACAGAGCTAAAGCCTCCTTCGCGCATTAATCGGCGTACTTTGTAACGACTGCTGATAAAGCTTCTGGCTTGCAGGGCGGCCACCAGTCGACTGATTGACACTGATTAACCAAGGAATGGCCATCTGAGTGCGAGGGCAAAGAGAGCTGAGGCTTTTTTATCGGATATTTTTCATTGAACCTGGCCGCTAGACAAAGCCATATCTTTTGCAAAACTAAAGGTATAACACCGCAGGAAACACTGTCACTGCAAGCAGTAAAACTACCCATTCCAAATTTCGACGGGCCAAATAGCCTGTAAAGTGCATCACCAGAATGGTGATGGCAATAATGTAGTAGAGAATAAATAGCATAGAGTTTTCAGTTCAAAATACAGGCCAAGGAAAATCTAAATTTTTTGAAAAGAAGGACATGACTGACATAAGTTGAGCGGAGCTTACTCGAATTACCAGCCAGCATTATTGTTTATGGTCTCAGATCGCAGGTCTAATGTCGCCAAGCTTACACCGAATTTGGTGTAGCTCAAAAGCGGCAGGTATGGTTCAAGGCAATAGTGGAGTAAAAGAATTATGCTATTGCTCGCTATGTCTGCTGGGTTTGTGATGCAAAAGCACAGTATGGTGAGGGTATGATCTTCATGAGAGTGACGTGTCCGGGTGCATACCGTCCACAGTATCCTACGAAAAAATAAAACAAAAGAGAATCTGTTTAGGCAGAAGAGGAGTGGTCTGTGCTAAGTAAAGTGAATAACCAGCTGATTACCGAAACAGGGCAGGGCACAGCAATGGGGCGATTGATGCGCGAATATTGGGTGCCAGTATTGCGTTCGTCTCAGGTGGAGCCAGGTGGAGCGCCATATCGTACTACCGTGATGGGCGATAAATATGTCGTGTTCCGTTCACCTGGTGGTGAGGCGGGGGTGATGAATGAGGCTTGTCCGCACCGAGGTGCATCGCTTGCGATGGCGCGTAACGAAGAAACTGGTCTGCGCTGCATCTACCACGGCTGGAAAATGGCACCTTCGGGCAGATTGCTCGATGCACCCACGCACTCGGCAGATGCGCCATTGCATGAAATTAAAACCGGGGCACATCCTGTGCATGAGGGGCAGGGCATTATCTGGGCCTGGCTAGGTACAGGGGCTGCGAGAACAGCGCCCCCATTTCGCCCCTTGTCATTCACTGATTTGCCCGATAGCCATGTTATTTCGGCAACGGCAGTGATTAACTGTAATTGGCTGCATCCGCTGGAAACCTTATGGGATGTGTTTCACGCGCAGATACTGCACAATCAAACCAATCGTAACTCGAGTCGCGGGAGTGCCTACTTTTCTGGCTCGGGGCGGCGCACGGATAGTGGCATTGAATTTGATTACCCCGAAATGCGTGCGCATTCGACGGATTACGGTTTTGCTTATGCGAATCACGACGCCGCCAAGACAACACATTTTCATTTCATCATGCCGTTTATTCAGCATCATGCGATTAGTCCCGGCGCGATGGCTGATAAAGGATTGCAAATCAGTGTGCCTATTGATGACGATCATGCGATGTTGTGGATGATTTTCTATAACCGGCATGCGCCTTTGCAGCCGGATGGCTTTGCCATGCAAAATCTGGCGAGCATTCCCAATCTCAATGATTTTCTGGAAGAGTTGGGGGAGCGCACAGCGGACAATCGCTGGGGGCAGGATCGCGGTGCCGTTGATCGTGGCGAAAGTTTTGCCGGATTTGGTGGCAAGAAAACCACGCTGATCAATATTTTTGCAGAAGATCTGGCAGTTATCGAAAGCCAGGGACGAGTCGATCGCTCACAGGAATATCTTGCTCCGGTGGATATGGCTTTGGTCAAGGGGCGTAAAACCCTAGTCGATGCAGTGAAGGCGTACGAGCGAGGCGAGGCACCCCTAGGCCGTGATTGTGATTTGAGCGATATTGAGGCAGGGTTTGATGCGCTTAAAACACAGCCTTGAGTCTGGCAAGGTTGAAGCTACTATAACTGGGTACTCTCACTAAGCACTCTTAATCACAAGTCTTTAATGCAGTCTTAACCATCCAAAGGATATCCATAGTGAGCCATTCATTTCGTCTGCTGACTTACGCACGTGGCAACACACCTGTTGGCGCAGTATTCATGAACAACCAAGTATTTGATCTGGCCGATGTGCTACCTGAAACGCCAACGGTGCTTGATGTGCTGAATGACTGGGAAAATACGCAAAAAGAGCTGGCTGCATTGACTAAGGATGCAACCCGACTCGCTAAATTCACTGGCCGCTCGCTGGATATGGTGACTTATCTACCGCCGGTGCTTTACCCTAATGGCATTTACTGCGCCGGGGCGAATTACACTGATCACCTGGCGGAAATGTCCAAGGCATTCAACCTACCCGCAGAACCCGACCCACATGAGATTGGCATGCCGCCTTGGTTGTTTATCAGAACGGCGCGCAATACGATGGTAGGGCATGGTGGACGCGTGACTATCCCGGCGTATAGCAAGCAATTTGATTGGGAACTCGAAGTGGCGGTGGTGATCGGTCGGCAATGCAAGGATGTGGCGGAGGCCGACGCCATGGACTATGTGGCCGGCTACACCATCATCAACGATTTGTCGGCGCGGGATTTTATGAAACGGCCGAAGGCTACTCCCGGTTCGGCAATGGAATACGACTGGATCAGCCAGAAGAATTTTGACGGCGCATGTCCTACAGGCCCCTGGATCGTGCCGCGTGATGATATTGCGAATCCGCTGGATCTGGATTTGAAGCTCTGGGTAAATGACACGCTGATGCAAGACTCCAACACCAGCAAAATGATTTTTAATTATGCCGAGTTGGTGTCATTTTTGTCGCAACGTTTTACGCTTTATCCTGGCGATATTGTTGCAACTGGCACGCCTGCAGGCGTAGGCATGCCGCGTGGCATTTTTCTCCAAAAGGGCGATAAGGTAAGCATCGCTGTTGAAAGCATTGGCGAGCTAACCACGACGCTCATTTGATTTCGATTCACCGCATGATGGAAGATCACTGGCCAGTGAACAGGCCGGTAGGTTTGAGTTTGAAAGGAATTTCCTGTCCGCGACGCGCGCGACTACCGTGAAAAGCGGCTTGAGCGCGTGGCTCCAGAACGGATTCAACCGGTTTTCCAGCACGGCCAACGCCCTGCAGATACAAGGGATTTTTGCTTACCAGGGCAACTCCGGCCAAAGCATCTTTCTTGGCCAGATCAATCAGCATCAAGCCACGGCCGCGTGCCATTTCTTTAAGCTCGGTCAGCGCAAACATCAACAATCTGCCACCCTCAGAGAGCACGGCGACCATCTGATGCGCCGTATCTGCGGTGTCTGCCGTGTCCGCCGTTTCACTAGCGCCGACTTTTGCAGGCGTCAAAGGTCGCTCGTCTTTTTCCAGCGTCAAGAATACTTTGCCCGCTTTATTGCGCGACATCATGTCCGCGATACGGGTGATAAAGCCATAAGCACCTGAACTGGCGACCAGATATTTATCTTCTGGCAAGCCACTGATAACGTGTGCGAGTTTGCCACCATCCTGAAAATCCAGAAGCGTATTCAGTGGGGTGCCATCGCCACGGCCGCTGGGTAAATCGGCGACTTTCAAACTGTAGCTGCGGCCGTTACTGTCAATGATGACCAGCGGCCACACCGTACGTGAAGGGACAATCCAGCCTGCTGCATCACCGGCTTTGTAGGTGAGTGTCGCGGGATCAATGTCATGCCCTTGTCGTACGCGTACCCAGCCGTTTTTCGAGATAATGACGGTAACTGGCTCATCGGGTGCCGCTACTTCACGATTGCGATTAGTGGTGGCTTCCGGCCGCATAAAGGTGCGGCGATCATCACCAAAACGCTTGGCATCCTCGTTGATTTCTTTCAGAATCAAGCGCGTCATTTCCGCGCGTGATTCGAGCAGAGTGATGAGCTGCCCATGTTCTTCGCGCAGCTCGTTGAGTTCCTTCTCGATGCGTATACCTTCCAGACGCGCCAGCTGACGCAGGCGAATTTCGAGGATGTCTTCGGCTTGCATTTCGGTGAGCCCAAAGCGCGCAATCAGATCCGCCTTGGGGTCGTCTGCCTCGCGGATGCAGCGGATGACTTCATCGATTTTTAAAAAAACCAGCATGCGGCCTTCGAGAATGTGCACGCGGCGTTCCACTTCGGCCAGCCGATGGCGGGTGCGGCGTTCCACCGTGGCAAAGCGATAGGCGATCCACTCATGCAATATTTGCAGCAGGCTTTTTTGGCGCGGTCGGCCCCCGTTTTCTCCATACAACCCCATCATGGTAAGGTTGATGGAGACATTTGCTTCCAGGCTGGTGTGCGCTAGCAGCACGCCCATGAATTCTTCCTGCGTGAGACGTGAGCTTTTTGGCTCCAGCATGATGCGTACAGCCTGTTGATCGCTTGATTCATCGCGGATTGTATCCAGCACGCCCAGCACCAGCGCTTTGAGATTTTTCTGCTCCTGACTCACATCTTTTTTCCCCGCGCGGGGTTGCGGGTTGGTCAGGCTTTCAATTTCTGACAAGACCTGGGCGACCGAGACGCCGTGCGGCAATTCGTCAATTACCAAGCGCCATTGTCCACGCGCGAGTTCTTCCACATGCCAGCGGGCGCGCATACGCACGCTGCCTCGCCCGTTGGCATACATCTCCCGAATATCCGCAACCGGCGAAATCAGCTGCCCGCCACCGGGAAAATCCGGCCCCGGCAACACGGCGAGCACGTCATCCAGCGTGGCGTTGGGTTTTTTGATCAGCAGACGTACCGCCTCGGCCACTTCGCGCAAATTGTGCGGCGGAATTTCCGTCGCCATGCCGACCGCGATACCGGATGCGCCATTCAGCAGCACAAACGGCAGGCGCGCGGGCAAGAGTTGCGGCTCGGTCGCCGAACCATCGTAATTGGGCAGGAAATCGACCGTGCCGCGGTCGATTTCGGCGAGCAGCAATTCGGCAATCGGCGTCAGCCGGCATTCGGTATAGCGCATCGCCGCCGCACCATCGCCATCGCGCGAGCCGAAGTTGCCCTGGCCGTCGATCAGCGGATAGCGCAGCGTGAAATCCTGTGCTACGCGCACCATCGCGTCATAAATGCTGGTGTCGCCATGCGGGTGATATTTGCCGATCACATCGCCGACGACGCGCGCGCTCTTCACATGCTTGGCACTGGCCGCCAGGCGCATTTCATTCATCGCATGCAGGATGCGCCGCTGCACCGGCTTCAAGCCATCTTCCACCTGTGGCAATGCGCGCCCGCGCACCACGCTCATCGCATAGGCGAGATAGGCGCGTTCGGCATAGGTGTCCAATGCCAATGAATTGCCATCGTCAAAGTCATCCGAAAAAGTCGGCGCTGGCGGTACGGCGGGGGGCGGCGGCGGGGCGGCATTATTGGCGTCGTCGGCGTTGCCGAACAGGTCAAGGGTATCAGTGCTCATGCGAGGTTTTGTCGTGGTTCAACCGTGCTGATGAATAGGGGAATAGGGCGCCATCTGCAAAAGTTGTAGCAGGCGGGGTGCGTACGATACCAAATCGGGAGGCATCTGGCCACGCTTACGCCGCATGGGTCGGCTGGCATCGAGGCCAACGCCGACAAGCAGGATGCCTGCGCTTGCTGCAAGGCGCAGCGTCTGCTCGATCAGGCCAAGCAGCCTCTCAGTGCGTCGGGTCTTGGCGCTCGTGCGCCACCCAGATCAGCGCCGAGGTATCGACACCCAGCGCCTGCGCCCGCGTCACGATGGCATCACGCTGCGCGGCAGGCAACTGCTTGTCGCGCGCCAAAATCCAGGCGTAGCCGGTATTGGGGCCAACAACCAGCGACCAGCGGTAATCGGGGTCGAGCGCGGCGACGTGGTAGCCACCGTAGAACGGCCCGAAGAAGGACACCTTGAGTGAGCCGGTGGTGGGCGCGCCGGTGAACAACGCCTTACCCACGGCCTCACGCCATTGGCCGGTGGCAGGTGCATAGCCGCGATTGACCACGCGTACGCTGCCGTCGGCTTGCGCGGTGTAGGTGGCCGAGACATCGGTCATGCCGCGCTCGAAGGCGTGGTCCAGCCGCGCCAGCTCGTACCAGCGGCCAGCGTAGCGCTGCACGTCAAAGGGGGTGACGGCGGTCACGCGGGGTGGTGGGAGCGTGCTGGCGCAGCCTACCAGCAGCAGGGCGCTGGCCGTCAGCAGCAGGGCCAACAACCCCAGGCGTTGGCGGCGAGCAGGTACGGTGTGTGCTGGGAATGTGCGTGCGCCCTGAAGCGTGGTTGCAGGCGGGTGTGCGGGCATGGGAATTCCTTAGAGGGCTCAATGGGCATGGCGCCACTGCGCCACCAGCGGCTGCAAGCCCGACAAATGCTGAACGGCGCTGGCCTCCGAGAGTGGCCATTGGTACAGCGCGGTGCAGGTGCCGCCCACCCACAGTGCGGTGGCTGTCGGCAGTCGGGCGCGTAGCTCGCGCAGGCTGGTCTGCACCACGGCCGTTTTGTTCATATTGCTGAAGCTCAGCGCTACCACGTCGGCCCGATGCGCCAGCGCCGCCTGGACAATGTCAGTCAACGGGGTCTGCGTACCCAACGACACACAAGTGCAGCCATCCAGCGTCAACAGCGCTTCGACCATCAGCAGTCCCAGGCTGTGCTGCTCTTGCGGTACGGTTGTGAGCAGCACCCTGGGGCCTTGTGGCACCAGCTGCGAGGTCAGCGAGGCAATGGCATGGCGCAACACGCCGGTGAGCACTTCGGTGTACAGGTGTTCTTCAAAGATTTCAAAGCGCCCCTGCGCCCAGGCTTCGCCCACAGCGGTTGTTAACGGCGCCGCCAGATCGATGACGAAGGGTGCCAGACCCATGCGCAACTGGGCATGGCTGAGGCCGTGCTGCAGGGCGCGCGGGTCGTGCGTGCCAATGGCATGCAGCAATTCCTTGATTACAGGATCGGTAGCATCATTGCCTATATTTGTCTTGGACAAAATGGCGGCTGGAGCCGGAGCGTGCTGCGTCAGAAGGGCTTGCAACGCAGCATTGTCGAGGCTTACCACCTTACTGGGGCGCAGTCCGAAATCGAGCAGCCGGCTGATCAACTTGAGTTGTTGTACCTGCTCCGCGCTATATAGCCTGTCACCCGAAGAATCGCGCAAGGGCGTGGGAAATCCGTAGCGCCGCTCCCACACGCGCAGGGTGTCCTTGCCCAGGCCAGTCTCGCGCTCGACGGCGGCAATCGGCAGGCCGGCATCGCTGGATGCAGGCGGTGTCGAATCAATCGGGGGTGTCAGCAAATTCATGGGTAATCGACTCTGTGGTATTAATTGTCTAAGACAAAAATGATTTTGTCTAGTATATTACGCCACAAGCGTAGCGCAATCGTGCGGCACGAACAACCATCATGGATCGGAACGAGGTCATGAAAGTCGCAGTCATCGGATCGGGCATCTCGGGCTTGGCCGCCGCACACCGGCTGCGTGGGCAGGCACGTGTCACGCTGTTCGAGGCCGGAAGCTATTTCGGCGGCCACACCCACACTGTGGATGTGTCTTTGCCCGACGCACACGGCCAGACTGTGACGCACGGGGTGGACACTGGTTTTCTGGTGTTCAACGAGCGCACCTACCCCGGCCTGATTGCGTTTCTCGATGAGCTGCAGGTGCCCACTGTACCGTCGAATATGTCATTTTCTGTCCAGGTACCGGGTGCGGGCGCTCTGGGCGCCGGAGCGCTGGAGTGGAGTGGCTCCAACCTGGCAACCGTGTTTGCCCAAAAGCGCAACCTGCTGCGCTTGCATTTTTGGGGCATGCTCTCTGAGTTGCTGCGTTTCAACCGTCTGTGCACCGCGCTGGCCGACAGTGGTCAGGAGCTGACGCTGGCGCAGCCGCTGGGTGAGTTTTTGGACCAGCATGGTTTTGGCGCAGCGTTTCGCCACTGGTATTTCCTGCCGATGATGGGCTGCATCTGGAGCTGCCCGACCGACCA
>JAUSMB010000029.1 GCA_030645365.1 Rugosibacter sp. | reverse complement strand
ACTGGCGGCGCCGCAGGCATTAGCGGCGTTACGGTCGCCATCGATGGCAGCAAAGGTAAATCCCGGGCCGGGGGAACCAGTGTTTGAAATATTGAATTTGAAATAGCTGCGCAAGCCACTGCCCGTGGCACGGGTTTCAGGCGTCCAGCTGCATCCGAAGAGCGCCGTCGCATTGGCGGCGCCCACGGTGCCTCTCGTGACATTCAAGCTGCCCAGCGTCAGGGTGCTCGTTGTCGCGTTATAACTTGAAAGCTGGCTGAACCCGAGGGCGGTCAGGGTGGGTGAGTCTACTGAAGTGAAACTGGCCCCGGCCGGGATACAGCGCACGATGTCCTGATATTCGGAGGTGGGCGTGGTGACACGCGACAACGTGCTGACTCCCGCATAGTTTGCGCCTGCCGTGATGAAACTGTTGGCATTGGGTGCTTCCAGGTAATTGTTCGGGTCGGCTTTGTCTGATAGCGTTAATCGTACCTGATTGGGTTTGTTGCGCTGACTGGAAAATACCAGCACGGCAGGGCATACGGTGGCAGGTGCGGTGCCGTCTATTGTCACAGCACAATTGCCAGCACATGGGGAGACAAAGATCTGATCTTTGTAGTTGCTGAAATAATTTTGCGGATCCTGGGTGTCGTCATAACAGGGGTTGCTGGCGAGCGGGTGTGCCGATGCAGTGACACCGATGTCGCGCAGGCAGCTTGTCATGCGGTCGAGCATGCTGTTGATGTCGAGGCGAAACAGGGATGATTTGCGCAGCGTGGCAAACAACAGGTCGCTGGTGAGCGCGAGTCCCTTGTCGTTGGCGGCGGGCGAACAGGCAACGCCCGCCGGACAGCCGCCCGGCCAAAGGATGTTGTTACTGGCCTGTTGAATAATGCCTTGAATGGAAAATGCCTTGGGTATATCGGGATCATTGCTTGGATTGGAATCCCCTGTGATTCCACTGGCGGCATTTGTCGCGGTGGCGAAATAATTGGTGACGCCGCCCAGCGTAACGGCTGTGCCGGGGTCGAGATAGTTGCGCGCATCGTAATTGCCGCCGCATTCGGTGACGTCGTCGGTGGGTGGGGTAACCTTGCTGCGAACCTGCCCGGGCAGCGGTGGTCCAGGCGAGAAGATGATGGCGATGGGCCGGTCATGCGCCGAGGCAGGTGGCGAAGCAAGTGTGGAATGCAATGCAGTTGTGCCATTGGCGACGACGATGTCGAGTTGGCCCAAGGTGTCCCAGTTCATCGGGGGCAGGATGGGTGGCGGTGAAGAGCGCTGAATCCGACTGTGCAGTGAGGAGACGATCAGCCATAGGCATTCGCCATTGCTATCGCGTAGCGGCTCTGTTCCGAGAGTTCTCCAAGGGAATCGACCCACGACGGTGGGGCCGATGCCGTTCGCATCAAAGGCATTGCCAACGAAGTTTGCGGCGTCGCAGCCTTCAAGGCCAATGCCGCATCCGCTATTGTTGTTGCGTGAGCTACCTAGGTCGGGTAATGGCAGGTAGCCATACATGCGGCCGGGGCGTCCTTGGCTGGCTTCCTTGTCGCGGTATTGCAACGCATACCCGATCAGCGCTTCCCGTGCCTGCATCAACGCCGCATCCGTCTGTCGTTGGCGGTAAGCCTGCAAGAGTTCGGGCGACAGGTTGGAGACCAGAAACGCTAGTGCACCCATCACCAGCAAGGCGACCAGGGAGATCAAGACAAAGCCGTGCTGGGCGCGCTGCCGCACTGCCTTACTCCGCTTAGCGCCGACTGGCCGGCGTCTTGACCACGCCGCCGCCGAGCCGGTCGTTGCGCTCGCCAGTGGCGCGGTTGATGGCTTCACCGACCTTGAGCTGGGTGGGCGATTCTTCGCCAGGGGAGAGTTGCGCGCGGCCCGGATTTTTTGGGGTGAGATGAACGGTGACGCCGGTGCGCACGGCATCATGCTCATCTTGTGCGCGGCCATTGATCCACACCGTGGATTTGCCACTGGAACGCTGCACGACGCCATCAAGGCTCATGGTGGCGCCTTCCAGCGTTTGGGTTTCTTGAATGTTGGATAAGCGCTGGCGTTCGAGCGTGAGGCGTTTTTCTGGGGTGAAAAATAGCCGACCAAATGGAGCGGATGTAGTTGATTCGGCATGGGCGGGATAGGTGATGCTGGTGATGAGCAACCCGAGCATGAGGCAATGGGTGTGTTTCATGAGCCGGTACTCGATTTGAGCGTTATCCATTCAAGAGTGCATTCGGCGGTGAGCTGAGGCTTGATGCCGCGCTGGGCTGCCTCGGCTGGGCCAGGTATGCTGCGCCCCAGACTACAGGCGCGTATTTGAACCAGTGCGGAGGCAGCGGCACGCAGGTCATCGAGAAAACCCAGCAGCTCGCCTTCATGCAGCAGTGATAGGCGCAAATGCATCTGGCTGGACATGAGGCTCATGCCGCCTGCCTCTGGGCCTTCGGGCAGGAGGGTGGCATCGAGTTTTCGTTGCGGGGCAAAGTCATACTCCAATTTTAGTATGCGCCGTTCGGTTTTGATTTGGTTGATCAGATCGATCCAGTCCAGCCGCTGTTCCGCGCCCACGATGCCGCGTTGTTTCAGGGCTTCATAACGGGTAATTTTGTCACGTAGCTCTTGTTCTTCGTTGCGCGCACGCTGGAGATTGGCGGCCATTTCTTTTTCGGCGGCAATGAGACTGTTATTCATTTGTATTGCGGCTTTTTGCTGGGCGAATACTGCCCATACGGCAGCGCTGGCGATCAGCAGGCAGATGATGAGCAGCAGTACCGCCCATTGTATTTTCTTGAAATCCTGGCTGGAAAAATTCATCATTTATGTAGGAACGCGGCTACTTGATCACAAAGGACGGGCAATCATCAGGGAAAACGTGGGTGCAGATTCGCTACGGCCCTCGTCGGTTTCCTGGATGCTTTTGAGTGGTTTGCCGGATTCGATATCAAATGGCATGGTCAGTAGCTGCACTTTGGTTTGCGGGTTTTCCAGCCGTTGAACAAAAGTGTCAATGAGCTGCTTTTGTGCACGCAGGTTTGCTGCTAGCTCAATGGGTAGTTGCGCTCGAATGGTTAAGGTTGCCCACGAGCCGCTACTGGTATTTATATTTGCAAAGTTTTGCACCGTAGCACCAGCGCCGTCCAGTGACGGACTCAAGACTTTCTGCGCATTGCTCATTGCGGCATTTAGCGTAGTCTCGACTTTCCAGTCAAGGTTAATCAGTTCAACTTGGGGTATGGCATCCAGCGCCTGGCTCAGGTGCGTGAGCAACGGGATTAGCTCTGACGTGCGTTTTTGGAGCGACTCGTAACGGGTCATCAGGGCACGCAGGTTTTCTGGTGCGATGCTGGTTTTCGGCAAGCTGTCCAGCAACGCGTTATAGCGTTGTGTAGCGAGCAAGGTTTGCGATTGTGCGGTGCGAGTTTCTTGCTGTAATTGCGCGGTATCAAAAGCGGTTTTTATGGCGAACAATAGCCCGCTAACCAGCGTGATGATGGCAATAGCCGCGAGGGCGAGGCGGACTTGCGCGAGGCGATAAAAATGCCGCTCTACTGGCGGGGCAAACTGCTGGGAGGGTGGATTTTTCACCAGCCGATGCATCAACAACAGGTCGCTGGTGAGGGTGTTGGGCGGCAATTTGATTTTTTCTTGCCGGGCTATGGTTTCCAGGTCGAGAAAATCGTACTCGAGCAGTTTCTGGTTTTGACACTGTGTTTGTACCGCGAGCTTTTGCGCAGCGGGAATCAGCACGACAACGCGTACGGATTTTTTGGTTTGGATCTGGCGTTGGCCGACAAGATATTGATAAGTTTTAATCGATTCGCTGGCGATTGTCTGCGCGATTTTAGTGATGCCGGTATCCGGTGTGTTAAGGCTATTCAGTGGGGTGAGTCGCGAGAATTGGAGTTTTCCCTGATCAAAAAAACTTTGCCGTATGCCATTGATTGTTTGGCTAATCAGCAGAGTGGGTTGTTTATCATTCAGCCAGCGTGGAGCGCATTCGGCGAGTATGAGCGGTGCTGAGTAAATGCCGACGAGAATGATGCCGTTTTGGCGGATGATGTCTAGCCAGGCATTGATGGGATCTGGCCGAGTGAGTGCGGCAAGGAGCACTTTTTCATCGCGGCGCCCTTCACTGGATCGACCCAGGCTCAATGAGGTAGTGAAGGGGGTGTTGTAAAAGTGCTGCTTTAAGCGGCGAGCGATCAGTGCGGTGCGGTCTCGCCCTTGAACATAGGGGATTTCTTCGAGCTGAAAGCTTTCTTCAGTCACATCCGAAAGCCAATAAAAATGGCTGGTACGGTGCTGGTGTAGATAAGTCGCGAATGCGCTGAATCCATTCGCGCCATCGACCTGGGGAAGAAACTCGCGTTCAGCATTCACCGTGCCGTTACGCCATAGATGAGCGGTGAGCTGAGAGCCGTTAAAGAGAAGAATGCGTTGGGGTACCATCAGATGTGCACTCAGGTTTTCATTTTGGTGATGATGTCATAAATCGGCCCCAGCACAGCGAGCATGATCCACCCCAAAATGAGGCCGATGATGACGGTCATGACGGGTTCGATCATGGCTTGAACTTTTTCAATTGATTCACGCACATCGCGATTGTAAAAGTAGCTCACATTGGTCAGCGCCACATCCAGTTCGCCGGTGTTTTCGCCCACACGCAGCATGCGTAAAACTAGCGGTGGAAAAAGATCAACCTGCTGGAAGGCTGCGGTGACATTTTGTCCTTCGGAAATCAAATGGCCGACCCGCTTTAATCCATCCTTGATGACGGCATTGTTGACGATGTCTTCGGTGGTTTTGATGGAGTCGAGAATGGTAATGCCCGAGGCGTACATCATGGCGAAAACCGAGGCGAAGCGCGAAAGAATGATTTTTTTAAGTATGGAGCCTATCCATGGCAGGCGTAGTTTGATGTCATCAAAGCGATAGCGTGCTGCGGGATTTTGTTTTATCAGCAAGGTGATGCTCACGGCAAGCACGATTGGCAAACCAATGACGACGTACCAGTAATTGACAAAAAAATCAGAGGTTGCGATAAGGATTTTGGTTTGTAGCGGTAATGCCTGGCCCATATTGCGAATGAAGCCTGCCATTTTTGGTACGAGATAAATCATCATGAACATGACAACGGCCACAACCACAGTGCCGAGAAACGCGGGGTACATGATGAGTTTTTTGGTGTGTGCGGCCAGTTCATCTTGCCATTTAAGTGATTCGAGCAAGTTGTTCAGCACGTGCGGCACAGAGCCAGTTTCTTCACCGGCACGAATCAGATTGACCATGACTTCATCAAACGTGTGAGGATGTTCACTCATGGCCTGCGAGAGGGTTTTTCCGCCTTCAATGCTTTCAATCATTCCGGCGATGATTTCTCTAAAACGCGGGCTTTCTAGGCTGTCCCGCAGGTCGGCCAGGCTTTCTATCAAGGGGACACCAGCACGGCTTAGTTGCTCAAGGTGAAAGCAGAAAGTGATGAGTTCGGGGCGGGTGATGCGTGTGCGATTCAAACTGCTGCGTTTTTTGATCAAATCGCCATTGATGAAATCAAGGCCCATGCGCTTTAAGCGCATTTCGAGATCAACGGGGTTAATGGCTTCGATACTACCAAAGCTCATCTTGCCGTTTGGATCGACAGCCTTGTATGAATACAGCGCCATGGGTGTGAAGGAGAATTTAGAAAAATACAGTTACATACGGTCAGTCAGATCAACCACACGACTGACTTCTTCGAGAGAGGTCGTACCATCCCGCACGCGCCGCAAGCCGTCTGCCGCGAGTGACTGAAATCCCTTGGCAACCGCAGCTGTACGGATTTCATGCAAGCTGGCGCGACGGCTGATGAGATCATCCAGCTCACTATCCAGGCGCAATAATTCCATGATGGCTATGCGCCCACGGTAGCCTTGGTTCTCGCAGTGAACGCAACCCACGGGGCGATACAAAATGGGGGTAGGTTGTGATGCAGCCAGACCGAGTAGTTTTTTCTCATGTGGCTCCGCCGGGAAAGGTCGACGACACTGGACACAAAGGCGTCGTATCAAGCGCTGGGCAATCATGCCTATGATATTGCCCGCCATGATGTCGGGCAATATGCCAATATCCAGCAGACGAGGAATGGCACCGAGAGCAGAGTTGGTGTGTAGCGTGGAGTAGACCTGATGGCCCGTCATGGCTGCTCGAAACGCCATATCCGCTGTTTCTTCATCACGAATTTCGCCGACCAGAATGACATCTGGATCTTGCCGCATCATGGAGCGTATGCCGTTGGCAAAGTCCAGCTTGGCAGATTCGGCAACGGAGGTCTGGCGAATCATTGCCATGGGGTACTCCACAGGATCTTCAAGGGTCATGATGTTGACCCCTTCGAGATTGATGTGATTGAGCAAGGAATACAGCGTGGTGGTTTTGCCACTCCCTGTGGGGCCCGTCACCAGAATGATGCCTTCGGGCCGGGCAACCATGAGTTTGAGCAGGTTGATCTGATGATCATCTAGGCCCAGATCGTCAATCGGCACAATGCCTTTTTTGCGGTCGAGAATGCGCAGCACGATGTTCTCGCCATGTATGGTGGGTTGGGCCGAGACGCGAAAATCAATCATATCGCCGCTGATATTGAGCGAAATGCGGCCATCCTGCGGGGCGCGGGTTTCGGCGATGTTCATGCCACTCATGACTTTGATGCGCACAGTCATCGCGGCCCAATAAGATTTATGCAGTGAACGAATTTGGCGCAACAAGCCATCGATGCGATAACGGATGCGTAAAAAGCTGGCTTCAGGCTCGAAGTGGATATCGGACGCATTGCGTTTGACGGCATCAGTCAGCAATGCATCGACTAACCGCACTACCGGTTGGCTGTATTCGTCGAGTGTCGAGGTGATACTGCGGTAGTCAATTTCACCGGTTTCAATTTCATTCAGAATGCCATCAATTGACAATTCATGGCTGTAGTACTGATCAATTGCATGGCTAATTTCTGATTCGCCTGCCAGCAGGGTTTCGATATGGATTTTGTGGTGAATTAATGCGCGTAGTTTGTCTATGGCGACAATGTCATCGGGGTTAGCAATCGCAACTTTTAGATGATGTGTTGTCGGTGAGTAACTCAAACCTAAAAGCAAGTGTCGTTTTGCGAGATCGCGTGGAATGAGCTGGACAGCCTCTGGATCAACGATGGTGTTGGCAAGATCGACCGACTCATGGCCCAGGGACTCGCTTAGTGCATCACGCAGTGTGGCTTCGGAAACAAAACCGAGCGTGACCAATAACCGCCCGACGGGCTGGTTGGATTTCATTTGCTCCAGCAAGGCAATACGCAACTGATCTTCACTTATCACGCCCTGCGCGATAAGTATCTGGCCGACGCGTCGCCGTTGGGTTGAAGGATCCATGGGCTGATTCATGTGTGATTTCGTCATCAAGGCTGCAAGGCCTGCATGCGTGCAGCCGCTTGCGTATTGTCAAAATTAGCCGGGTGAGTTTTTGCCGCTGCTATTGCTTGACCATAATATTGAGCGGCTAATTTACTTTGGCGCATGTGTTCGAGACTGATCGCAAGGTTATAGAGAATGTCGGGATTTTCGGGCTCGGCGCTGTAGGCGCGGAAATAGGCTTGCTGCGCTTCGTTCCAGCGGCCTTGTTTGGCATACAGGTTGCCCAGCGAGAAATCGGGCGCGGCTAGTTCCGGTTGCGCGGCGGCCAGCGCCTTGAGGCGGCTTTCGGCCGCTGCTGGATCCATTTGGCTGCGGATGTTGATCAAGGCGGCCATGGCCGTGGCATCCTGCGGGTTGGCTTCGAGAATTTTCTGGTAACCATTAGCGGCTTGTTCGAGTTGCCCCTGGCGCAGCGCAATGGCCGCCAGACCATGCAGCACATCGGTATTGCGTGGATTAGATTGCAGGGCGCGGGTGTATTCGGCATGTGCGCTGGCAAGATCCCCCCGGTTGAAGGCATCATAACCACGCATCAGGGACGGGTCGATGCGCAGCGGCGCTTTGGTCAGATGCACTATTTTTTCGTCGGTCGTCGCAATGGCGGCGGGTTTGGATTCTTTGTCGGATCGGCTTGTACGGGATGCCGGTTTGGCCGCTGCGTCGGCAGCGGCAACCTCTTCATCCCCTTCGTCTTCCGCTGTATCCGTAGGGGTTGCGATTGGTTGCATCGGTGCAACCGGCAACGCAGCTGGCAAAATAGTCGGCTGTGGTGACACGGCGACTGGATTGACTGCGAGGCTAGGGCTGATTTGCCGG
Source organism: Rugosibacter sp. (assembly GCA_030645365.1). GTDB lineage: Bacteria > Pseudomonadota > Gammaproteobacteria > Burkholderiales > Rhodocyclaceae > Rugosibacter. Next base: position 38,613 of record JAUSMB010000029.1, on the reverse strand, counting down.
GGTTGTAGTTGCCACCAGAAATAAACGCCGATTGCCACCGTGGCCAGCGCTGTCACCCCGCCCAGCACCAGCGCAAAAGTTTTTTTCTGTGCAGCAGTAGTAGGCGGTTGTTTGGCCGCGAACAGGTTGTGTGCCGCGGTTTGCTCGGACACGGGGATGGGGCTGGGGATAGTTCCCGATCCCGCGCCTAACCTGCGTGGTTCAGGTTGTGCGCGGGCAGCAGACCCTGTGAAAGGGGTGTGTGGCCGGTTGGATGTCTTTTCGATTGCAGCGAGAAATTCTTCATCCAGTGCCTCAAGGCGTGAAGACAGACTGGGCGAAGATTCAGGCACGGGTGGGTTGCCGTTTTGCGCCACACTTTGCGTCATATTCGGCGCAGCAGGCGGATTTTCGGGCAGCAGGGGTAGCTCCAGCGGTTCCAGCATCATGCCGCCGACAGCGGCGGCGGATTCTTCTGTGGTGGCTGGTGTTGCCGGCGTTATGGGCGCCTCGGCTTGACCCTGGCGTTTGGCCAGTTCAGCTTTCTTGAGGGCGTCCATGAGCAGGCTCATGGCGCGCGCGGTCCTTGGGCAGCCGTTTGGTCATACCCCGGGTTATTTTGGAAAAATTCCTGGTTCGGCAACTGGCTGCGGAAGCTGCGATAGTCGCCATTGATGCTCGGGTCGCGAACCACCGTGGCCTTGAGGAATATGACCAGTTCAGTCTTGGTGTTGGTATCGTTTCGATTGCGGAAAAGATTGCCGATGCCGGGCAAGCGACCCAAGCCGGGTACTTCGTCGGTGTTGTAATCAATCGTGTCTTGCATCAGACCGCCCATCACGGCGATTTCGCCATCGGCCAACCGCAAGACAGACTCCATTTCACGCGTCTGGATTTCCGGCACGAGATTTCCAATGTCAGGAGGGATGCTCGGATTTGGGTCGGGCTTGAAACGGAGCACTCGTGAAATCGTTGGCCGGACATTCAGCGTGATCATGCTTGCTTCACTGATCTGCGGCGTGACGCTCATCACCAGGCCGACGGCAACTGATTTTGCTGTTGTAGTGACGGTTGTATTCGTAGGAGAGCTTGTGGTGATCGTGGAGTTCGACTTGACCTCAAAATAGACAATGTTATCGACGACCTTGAGCATCGCCGTCTGGTTGTTGAGCACGCTGATTTTGGGGCTGGACAAGACCTTGACATTGCCAAAAGTTTCCAGCAATTGCAGGGTTGCAGATATGCCCAGGCCAGGCGCCACATAATTCAGCAGAAATGAGGTGCTGGCCGTGGCTAACGGATCTGGAACCGGAAGACCTGTTGGATTCTGCGCCACGGAAAAGCCCGCTGTTCCTGGGTTGCGTAATGAGCGCAGGCTTTGCCAGTTGATGCCCTGCTTGTAGTTGTTGTTCAGCACGACTTCTGCAATGGTCGCCTCAATCGTGACCTGGCGGCCGGCATTGCGCGTGACCTGATTGATGTACTCAGCCACTTTGCCATGTTGCCGTGAGGTGGCGCGAACCACCACGACGCCAGCCTCCTTGTTGAGGATGACTTCGGTTTTTTCAATGTACTGTCCGCAGGTTTGGGCTGCTTTGGCACCTACGGGCGGATTCTGTCCTGCCTCCTTGCTGGCATTCAGCGAGTTCGCCTGCCCAACCAGGGGTGCGGCTGCGGCGTCTTGCCGGGTCTTGGCGTCTTCTGCTTCACTCTCGCATTTTTGTTCCCATTTGGTGCGGTTTTTTTCATTCAGGATGCCGATGAGGCTGGCCTCCAGCGTTTTCCAGAAATCGTTTTTTGCCTCGCTGGTGACTTTGGTCGAGGAGTCATTGCTACCACCGGTTCCGCCACCACTACCGTCAGTCGTTCCAGTGCTGGTTGCAGCAATCTGGGTGTTGATTTCTACTGAGTTCGTCGTCGTGCGCTCGATGTTGACGTAGTCCACCTTGTAAGTGCGCAGGAAGGGGGCGTCGGGCATCACAACCAAATTTTGTCCGTCCAGTTCCCAGCGGATATCCACCTGGTTGGCGATGCGGGTGAGGATTTGTTCCAGCGTCTGGTCGATCGCATTGAGTGTGACCACGCCATTGATGCCGGGGTGCACGTCGATGTTCAGTTTGGCGTCGCGCGACAAGGCGAAGAGCAGTTCCTGTGCTGGAATTTCGCGCACCGAGACCGAATATGTTTCAACTTTTGCGGCCGCCTTGGGACGGGGCAGCATGGCGGTGGCAGCTATGGGCGCTGGAATGTCTTGCGCGGCAACTGCGGGAGCGACTGTTGTGGCCTGCAAGTGGCCGCTGGACGGTGTCGGCGGTTGAATGCTACTGCACGCTGCCAGAATGAGACTGGCGAGCCATGCAACAGGATTTAATAGTAGGCGCAAGTGGTTCTCCGATCAGTGATCAACGAAGGAATTCTAACATTATGTTTACATTGCAAGCCAATGATTTTATTGATGGATGACCTTCGGTATTGCATGCTTGTTCGCCTTACCTCAGGCGGATGACCTGACGTGGATAGGGTTTGGTTTTGCGCAGCGCCAAGGGTAATTGGCCGATTGCTGCGGTAGCGGCAAGCCTGGTTGGATAGTCGCCATAGATTATGCCCACCCGCAACTTGCCGCTCAACGATGAGGAATAGACACGGAGCTTATCCATGTCGAGTTGGTTGTTTGCCGCTTTGCGCAAGAAATTTTCCACTTGTGCATGCTGGTTGGCGTCTGTCGCCAGCAACTGGATAAACCAGTGGTCGTTTGGTACCTGCTCAAGCCAGCGTTGTCCGGCTTCCAGCCGCTCTTGGACGAGTGGTGAGGCTGATGATGGCAGGGTGGTGGCGAGCATGGGTTTTGGTACGGCCGTCATTGGTGCGGTGGGTACCGCAGCTGGCATCAATGTGGTCGGCGCAGGCGTAGTGGCTGGTGACGCCTCCTTGGGTGAGCTTGGTGGGACTATTGGTTGTGATGCGGGGGCAAGTCGGTGCGGTGTTGCGCTTTGCTTGGTGAACAGCAGCCAGGTAGCGGCAGCGAGTGTGCTGAGCGCCAATCCGCAGATGGTGAGCATGACAATTTTTTTGCGCAGGTTTTTGTTGACATGGGTGGCTTGGCTGAATTCGCAGTCGCGGATGGCGGCTTGCGCTTCTTTGGCACCGACCTGATGGCTGTTGGTGGCGAATGCGGCAAGCAGTGCCTTGTCAGCCAGAATGTTGATGCGGCGGGTGAGGCCATGTGAGGTGCGCGCGATCATTTTTACTGCCACTGGGGTAAAGACACTGGGGCCGCGATAGCCTGCTGCGCGCATGCGAAAATTAAGGTAGCTGGCGATATCCTCACGCATCAGAGGTTCCAGCCTAAAGTTATGGGTGATGCGCTCTTTGAGCTGACGCATATCGGGGCGGGCCAGGATATCGTTCAGTTCGGGCTGGCCAAAGAGCACGAGCTGGAGCAGTTTGTGGCGATTCGCTTCGAGGTTGGATAACAGGCGAATTTCTTCCAGCGTTTCTACGGGCATCGCATGGGCTTCGTCGATAAGCACGACCACTTGGCGACCTTCGCTAAAGGAGGTGATCAGGTGGTCTTGCAGGGTGCGCAGAACGAGGGAACTTCTGGCATTGTCGGGTAGCGGCAGACGGAGTTCATCCGCAATGGCGTACAGAATGTCCTCGCGCGCCAACGAAGGGTTGGCCAAGTAAATGATAGTGACTTTTTCAGGCAGGCGTTCTATGAGTACGCGGCACAGCATGGTTTTACCGCTACCGACTTCACCGCTGATTTTAACGATGCCTTCGTCGTGGGTGATGGCATACAAGAGGGCATCCAGCGTGGCACCGCGATTCGCGCCGTCAAAGAAAAAATCCGTGTGCGGTGTGATGCGGAAAGGGGGCTCGGTGAGGCCGAAGTGTTCCAGATACATAGAGTGGTTAAAGCTCCTGTCGCTACTGTGAGGGTGGACGCTTGGCGCGGCCGAGCGCGTCGATGCGGTTATAGAGTGTCGTGCGATTAATGCCTAAAAGACGAGCGACTTGACTTAAATTGTCATGTGCTAATTGGCGGGCAGCCTCAATATAGGCTTCCTCCCAGTGTCGTAAGGTGGCGTCAAGGCTGAACTCATGTTGTGTTTTTAATTCACGCAGGGCATAGGCGACGAGCTCGGCGCTGGTAGCAAAAGTCGGCGCTGGCGATACGGCGGATACCGCGGCAATGCTCGCCGCGCCAGCAATGTCCAGCTCGGCTTCGAGTTCAGGCAGTGTCAGGATTTTGCCCGCGTGTTTGGTGATCAGGCGAATGACAATGTTGCGTAATTCACGCACGTTGCCCGGAAACGAGTAAGCCAACAGGCGCTCTGTCGTTTTTTGATTCAACTGAAATGCAGGAAAGCCCGTCTGTGTGCTGTACAGCGTACAAAAGTGCTCAAACAGTTGCAGCCGGTCAGCGCCCAGCTCGCGTACAGGCGGAACGTTAATGGTGAACACTGACAGCCGGTGATACAAGTCGGCACGGAATCGCCCTTCGCGCACCTCTTTTTTTAAATCCCGATTTGTGGCAGCCACAATGCGTGCGGCAGTATGGCGGGAGTGTGTTTCGCCAATCCGCTGAAACTCATTGTTTTCCAGCACGCGCAATAATTTGGGTTGCAGCTCGAGTGGCAGCTCGCCAATTTCGTCCAGAAACAGGGTGCCGCCTGCAGCATCTTCAAAATAGCCTGAGCGCGCACCGGTTGCACCAGTAAAAGCTCCTTTGCCATGCCCGAATAATGTGGCTTCCATCAGATGAGGCGAGATAGCGGCGCAATTCAAAGTCAAGTAGGGTTCATTGGTGCGCTTTGCGTATCGGTGCAAGCCTGAGGCGACGAGTTCTTTGCCGCTGCCTGACTCGCCCTCTATTAATACCGGAAAAGGCGAGGGGGCAAATTGTTTGATTTGCGCTCGCAGGTTTTGCATCGCGGTGCTATTGCCCACCAGGCCATTTTCTATTTGGGTGGCGCTGTCGTTGAACGAGAGAACATGCTGAATCAGCTCAAGTATTTCTTCCGGGCTCGCTGGTTTGGAAACGAACTCGGTGGCACCCAGGGCGCGTGCATGACGGGCGTTGGCTTCTTCGCTTTGACCCGAGAGAACGATAATCCGGATGTGAGGAGAATGCGCAAGAATTGCAGCGATCAGGGCGAAACCTTCATCCGGAGCATGGGGTGTCGGGGGCAGGCCAAGATCTATCAATGCGACGGCGGGTGCTGACTCTGCTTGTCGTAACAGGGTGATTGCTTCTTTGCGCCGACTTGCGGTCAGCACGGTGTAATCGCGGCCCAGGAAGTATCCCAAGGTATCACTGATGAGCGGGTCGTCATCAACGAGCAATATGACAGGTTTGTCTTTTGGTGCGGCCACAGGATGTCCAATACCTATTTATCGTGGGAATCATAGGCTAAAGATCAGAGGGGCAAAGACCTGTGTGAGTGGTATTTACGCTACTTTTTCTTCGACTGGACGCCTTAATTCGAGAGAATGATTCTGCTACAATGGCGCGCTTCAAACGACCTGAACCCACGTTTTTCCCAACTTATCCTATGCCACAAGAACCCTTGGTTGAAATTCGGGATCTCAACTTCTCTTACGATACGCGCACGATACTTAGCGGAATCAACATCACGATTCCTCGTGGCAAGGTTGTTGCGATCATGGGCAGTTCGGGTTGTGGCAAAACCACTACGCTGCGCTTGATTGGTGGTCAACTCAAGCCGACATCCGGTTCTGTAAAGGTGGCGGGGCAGGTTGTGCATGAGCTTGATGCTAAACAGCTGTATGCGCTGCGTCGGCGTATGGGCATGCTGTTTCAGTTTGGCGCCTTGTTCACCGATATGTCGGTGTTCGACAACATTGCTTTCCAGATGCGTGAGCACACCGATTTGCCCGAAGCGATGATTCGTGATTTGGTGCTGATGAAACTGCATGCCGTGGGTTTGCGCGGGGCGCACAATCTGATGCCAACTGAGCTTTCCGGTGGTATGGCTCGGCGAGTTGCATTGGCGCGCGCTATAGCGCTTGATCCCATGCTCATCATGTATGACGAACCATTTGCCGGCCTTGACCCTATTTCTTTATCTATCGTGGGGGATCTGATTCGCAAATTGAATGACGCTTTAGGCGCGAGCAGCATCGTGGTGACGCATGATGTGCAGGAATCCTTGAAGATTGTCGATTATGTCTATTTTGTCTCTGAAGGGAAGATTGTTGCCGAGGGAACAGCCGAAGAGATAAAAAACTCAAAAACATCCTATGTGCACCAATTTGTTTGGGGTGAGGCAGATGGCCCTGTGCCATTCCACTACCCAGCGAAAAAAACCTATGGCGAGCAGTTGATGGAAAGTGCGGTGTATCGTGGATAAGGCTTATAAGACTGGATCGAAGGTTGCGCAGTTTTTACAGTACTTGGGTAATACGGTCACCAAACGAATTTTCCGGCTGGGTTTTGCGGCGCGTTTTTTTGTTGCTATCTTTTTGCAATCAGGAACAGCCTTCCGACGCCTTAACTTGACGTTACGTGAGATTTATTTCTCAGGTGTTTTATCCCTCATCATTATTTTGGTGTCGGGGTTGTTTGTCGGTATGGTTCTTGGACTGCAAGGCTATGACACACTGCAACGCTATGGCTCAACAGAAGCGCTGGGTATTCTGGTGGCTTTGTCACTCGTGCGTGAGTTGGGCCCCGTTGTTGCAGCGCTGCTGTTTGCAAGCAGGGCAGGGTCGGCGATTACGGCAGAAATTGGCCTGATGAAGGCGACCGAACAATTGTCTGCAATGGAGATGATGGCGGTAAATCCGATAGCGCGTGTCGTTGCTCCACGGTTCTGGGGCGGGGTGGTTTCCATGCCGATTCTGGCTGCTTTGTTTTCAGCCATGGGTATTTTGGGTGGCTATCTGGTTGGGGTGAAGCTGATCGGCGTCGATGAAGGTTCGTTCTGGTCACAAATGCAGGCATCGGTTGATTTTCAGAAGGATATTCTGAATGGGGTGATTAAAAGCTTTGTCTTTGGCGTTATTGTTAGTTGGGTTGCCGTGTTTGAGGGCTATGACGCGGATCCTACGGCCGAAGGTGTTTCGCGCGCAACTACGCGCACTGTTGTAACGTCGTCGTTAGCTATTTTGGCTGCCGATTTTATTCTTACCGCCTTCATGTTTACAGGGGCATGACATGACTCGTACTACGATCGATCTTTGGGTTGGTTTTTTTGTGGCGCTTGGATTGGCTGCGTTGCTTTTTTTGGCGTTGAAGGTGGGAAATCTTGCCACGTCAGGGAGTGGGGAAACCTATGTGATTGAGGCCAAATTCGACAATATTGGTGGCCTAAAAGTCCGCGCGCCTGTGAAAAGTGCGGGCGTTGTTGTTGGCCGGATTTCCGAAATCCGGTTTGATCCAGAGGCGTATCAGGCTGTTGTAAAAATGCAACTTGATACCCGCTATCGCTTTCCACGTGATACGTTTGCCACTATTAATACCTCGGGATTGCTAGGTGAGCAGTACATTGGGTTTGAGCCAGGTGGTGACACCGATATGTTAAAGTCAGGCGATGTAATTAAAAAAACACAATCGGCTGTCGTGCTTGAGAAGCTGATCAGCCAATTCATGTTCAGCAAAGCAGCCGAGGACGGTACTGGTAGCAGCAAAGAGTAATTATTATTTTTTTACGGGAAACTAAAATGAAAACATTGTCTGTGCGTGTCAAATCTGTTGCGCTGATGTTCTTGGTGGCAGGGTTGACCACAGGTTGCGCCACATCAGGTGAAACTAAAGATCCGATTGAGGGTTTTAATCGGGCAGTGTTTTCCTTCAATGACGGACTGGATAAGGTGGTCTTGAAACCGGTTGCTAAAGGTTACGACGCGGTTCTGCCGAATCCTGTGCGCACGGGGGTAACTAATTTTTTTGGCAACGTTGCTGATGTGTTCGTGGGTGTGAATAATTTACTGCAAGGCAAACTGACAGCAGGTGTGAGTGATTTTGGTCGTGTCGCAGTTAATTCGACGATTGGTCTGTTAGGTGTTTTGGATGTCGCGTCCAATATGGGCTTGGAAAAGCATGATGAAGACTTCGGTCAGACGTTTGGCCGTTGGGGCGTGGGTAGCGGTGCTTATGTCGTTGTTCCGGTATTTGGGCCGCGCACTGTTCGCGATACAGCTGGATTGGTGCTTGATGTTGCGGCTGATCCGGTTGCGAATCTGGATCATGTGCCAACGCGTAACACCTTGGCCGCAGTGCGTTTAGTTAATAATCGTGCAGACCTGTTGCCGGCTGATAAAGTCATTGAAGAGGCTGCGCTGGATAAATACTCTTATGTTAGAGATGCTTATCTACAGCGTCGTCGCAGCTTGATTCATGACGGCAATGCGCCGCGAGAAGCAGAGAGTCAGTAAAGCTGGTTTTCTGAACAATTAATTTCCGTATAGGATCATCCGATGAAATCTGTTGTGGCGTTTTTCAGTAGTATTTTGTTTGCTACTATCGTAATGGCCAATGATATGGCGCCAGATGCGCTGATCAAGTCTGTCAGTGGCGAAGTATTGGAAATCGTTCGTGCCGATAGGGATATTCAGTCGGGCAATACTAAAAAAGCGGCGGATCTGGTAGAAAGAAAAATTGCGCCCAATTTTGATTTTTTACACATGACCCGGTTGGCATTAGGACGTGACTGGCGCCAGGCAAATACTGAACAGCAAAAAGCATTAGCGAATGAATTCCAGATATTGCTGGTCCGTACCTATTCAAGAGCCCTGACTGAATATAAGAACCAGACAATTGATATCAAACCTCTGGCACTGAAAGCTGGTGAAACCGATGTCAAAGTGCGCTCTGAAATCAAACAACCGGGTGCCAAGTCGATTCAGCTTGATTACTATTTACAAAAAGGTACTACCGGCTGGAAAATCTACGATATAGAAGTCGCAGGTATTAGCCTGGTGACGAATTATCGTGAGTCCTTTGCCAGTGAGGTGCGCAATTCAGGGATTGATGGATTGCTGAAAGCATTGCAAACGAAGAACAAGTCTGGCGATACTGTCGCTATCAAAAAATGATTTGCATCACCGATGGTCGTATAGAAGTTTCCGGTCCAGTTACGGTAGCTGGTGCTGCAACATTGCTTGCTGAGGGTGAGGCTGCGTTATCAGCGAGCAAGCTGCCTGTTGCAGAGTTTGACTTGGCTAGCGTGACGTCAGTCGATTCATCCCTGTTGGCAGTTGTTTTTGGCTGGATGCGTGCCGCGAAGCTTAATGGCAAATCGATTCGACTTACGAACCTTCCCCCGAGCTTTGTAAGCTTGGCAGCTGTATACGACGTTGTCGACTTGCTGCCGCAACACTGACCGCGCATTCGCGTGGGCCTCATTCCCGTATTTATTTTGTTATGACCGCTGCCATCTGTATTGAGCAGGTATATAAACGTTTTGGCTCGGTTCACGCACTCAATGGCGTTGATCTCGCAATACAGCCCGGCGAATTCTTTGGTCTGCTTGGGCCTAACGGTGCGGGAAAAACAACGCTGATTTCTGCACTTGCTGGATTATCCCGTCCCGATTCAGGGCGTTTGATGATCATGGGGTTTGATGTAGAAGTTGATTACCGGGAGGCTCGTCGTCAGTTAGGCGTTGTTCCTCAAGAGCTGGTATTTGATCCCTTCTTCAGCGTCCGTGAAACTCTTGAAATTCAAGCTGGATACTATGGGATTGATCCGGGTCGGCAACGTCGGGCATGGATCGATGAAATTCTCGAAAATCTTGACTTAACCAGCAAGGCCGACGCCAATATGCGCACGCTATCTGGGGGAATGAAGCGGCGTGTATTGGTGGCTCAAGCGCTTGTGCATCGACCGCCAGTGATTGTGCTGGATGAGCCTACTGCCGGTGTTGATGTGGAGTTGCGCCAAACCTTGTGGCAGTTCGTGCGGCGACTCAATGAAGATGGTCACACGATTGTGCTCACCACGCATTACTTGGAGGAAGCAGAAAGTCTCTGTGGGCGTATTGCCATGCTCAAAGCTGGTCAAGTGGTTGCGCTGGATACCACACGCAATCTGCTCAGCCGGTTCTCTTCGCATACCTTGCGGTTGCGTACCGCGAGCGATAAGCCCGCCCAGTTGGGCATGATGCAAGAACGGATAACGCAAGAGAATGCGACGCACGATTGCACCAGTGGTTGGTGGACGTGTGCCTTTGCGCATTTCGACGAGATCGAGCCTATGTTGGCACGTATTCGCAATGCCGGTTGCATGATTGATGAGCTGGAAATTGGCAAACCCGATCTTGAAGACGTTTTTATCCGTGTGATGCAAGAGCAAAGTCACGAACAAGTTCGCGCCGCATGAACAGCTTATCCATCAAGCCCAGCCGCGGCTTCATTACACTGTTTTATAAAGAAGTGCTGCGTTTCTGGAAAGTGGCAGCACAAACCGTGGCCGCCCCTGTATTGACAGCTCTGCTTTACTTGCTGATTTTTTCCCATGTGCTGGCTTCCCACGTCGAAGTGCATGGCGTACCCTATACCTCGTTTTTGGTTCCGGGTCTGGTGATGATGTCGGTATTGCAAAACGCATTTGCAAATACGTCTTCTTCTTTGATTCAGTCAAAAGTGACAGGTAATCTAGTGTTTGTATTACTGCCACCTATTTCGCATAGCGAATTTTTTTCGGCCTATGTGCTGGCCGCCGTTGCACGTGGTTTGGTGGTCGGGGCAGGGGTGCTGGTCGTCACCACATGGTTTGGTAGTCTGAGCTACGCGGCTCCGCTCTGGATACTGGTTTTTGCGATGCTGGGTGGCGCGGTCATGGGCACGCTGGGGTTAATTGCGGGTATTTGGGCAGAAAAATATGATCAGTTGGCAGCATTCCAGAATTTTTTGATTTTGCCGCTGACTTTTTTGTCTGGCGTGTTTTATTCCATTGCTTCTTTGCCACCCTTCTGGCAACACGTATCGCGTTGGAACCCTGTTTTTTATATGATCGACGGTTTTCGCTACGGCTTTTTTGGTGTCTCGGACATTTCGCCCTGGATGAGTTTTCTCGTCGGTTTGGGTTGTCTTTTGATTCTGTCGTTCATCACCCTGAGCACGCTAAAACGTGGCTATAAACTGCGCGCCTGATTTTGTGTGCAGCAAAAAACACTAGGCGACTCAATTCGTTAAGGAGTAAAAGATGTTAGATCCTAAAAAACTGGAATCGTGGATTGTGGATGCGCTTCCTTGTGAGCATCTATTGGTTGAAGGCGATGGCGCACACTTTTCCGCGCTGATCGTGAGTAATGAATTCGCGGGATTGAATCGCATCAAGCGACAGCAGCGGGTTAATGCCATTCTTAAACAACACTTTGATTCAGGTGAGCTGCATGCCTTGTCGATGCAGACGCTCACGCCCGAAGAGTGGCGTGCGAATGGATAAATTACAGATTTCCGGAGGTGTTGCGCTCCGTGGCGAGATTGCTATTTCCGGTGCAAAAAACGCTGCGTTACCTTTGTTGTGCGCTGCATTGCTCACCCGTGAGCCGGTCACCTTTACCCATGTGCCGCATCTGAATGACATTGGCACGATGCTTAGGTTGCTCGAGCAAATTGGCGTTAAGGTGGCGCGAGAAGCAGGAAAAGACGCCGCTGGTGATACGGTAACCTTGGATGCTTCAGCCCTTGATAATCCACTGGCGCCCTATGAACTGGTCAAAACCATGCGCGCCGCGATACTTGTGCTGGGTCCATTGGTCGCGCGTGCCGGTGAGGCAAAAGTTTCACTGCCTGGCGGTTGTGCGATTGGTGCACGCCCCGTCGATCAACACATCAAAGGCTTAACGGCGATGGGTGCGGAGATTTCCGTCGAGCATGGTTACGTGCACGCTCAAGCAACCCGTCTCAAAGGCGCGCGCATTTTCACTGACATGGTGACGGTAACAGGCACTGAAAATCTGATGATGGCGGCCTGCCTTGGTACAGGTGAAACGATTATCGAGAACGCTGCGCGTGAGCCAGAAGTAGTGGACTTGGCCACCTGTCTTAATGCCATGGGTGCGCGGGTTTCTGGCGCGGGCAGTGATGTCATCCGCATTCAGGGCGTCGAAGCTTTGCATGGCGCAACCCACCGCGTGATGCCCGATCGCATCGAGACTGGCACTTATTTATGCGCTGCCGCCGCGACGGGTGGTGATGTGCGATTGACCGGCACTTCGTCAGCTTATCTTGATGCGGTGATCGACAAGCTCATGGATACCGGCTGCGAGATTACATCTGAGCGCGATGCGATCCGCCTCAAGGCTCCGGCGCGACTCAATGCGGTGAGCATACGCACGGCACCCTATCCGGCATTTCCCACGGATATGCAGGCGCAATTCATGGCTATCAATGCAGTAGCCGATGGCACAGCGGTTATTCGTGAAACGATTTTCGAAAACCGCTTCATGCATGCGGTTGAACTCATTCGTCTGGGTGCTGATATCAAGATTGATGGCAACACGGCCTTTGTTAAAGGCGTAGCCGAACTACAAGGCGCCACCGTGATGGCTACCGACTTACGTGCATCGGCAAGCTTGGTGATTGCAGGTCTGGTTGCGCAGGGTGAAACAGTGATCGAACGGATTTATCACCTTGATCGAGGCTATGAAGCGCTGGATCAAAAACTCAGTGCACTGGGCGCACGCGTGGCGCGGTTAAAATAGTCTCATGAGCCCTGCCAGTATCAACATGTTGACCATCGCCCTTTCCAAGGGCCGTATTTTTGAAGAAACTCTGCCACTGCTCGCAGCGGCGGGTATCGTGCCGAGCGAAAATCCCGAAGAGTCGCGCAAGCTCATCATAGGCACTAACCGTGAAGATGTCCGCTTGGTGATTGTGCGTGCTTCGGATGTGCCGACCTATGTGCAATACGGCGCTGCCGATATTGGTATTGCCGGCAAGGATGTGCTGCTTGAGCACGGCGGGGCAGGCCTGTACCAGCCACTGGATTTGAAGATCGCCAAGTGTCGTATGGCGGTGGCTGTGCCTGAAGGGTTTGACTATGTTGCTGCGGTAAAGCGCGGCGCGCGCTTGCGCGTGGCAACTAAATACCTCAATACTGCGCGCGAGCATTTTGCTGCCAAAGGCGTGCATGTTGATTTGATCAAGCTATATGGTTCGATGGAGCTCGCACCGCTGGTTGGGTTGGCCGATGCCATCGTTGATCTAGTCTCGAGTGGCGCAACCCTGCGCGCCAACCACTTGCTTGAAGTCGAAGAAATTATGCAGATTTCATCGCGTCTGGTGGTGAATCAAGCCGCATTGAAAATGAAGCGTGACCGCTTGCAGCCGTTGATCGATGCTTTTGCCGGTGCCATTGCAGGGATTCCTGAGCCATGATGCGGCGTTTATCCACGCGCATGCCGGATTTTCTGGCAATGCTTGATGCGCTGCTTGCTTTTGACCATGCGACAGATGACGGCATCGAGCGGGCTGTCGCCGACATTCTGATCCAGGTGCGTCAGCGAGGCGATGCCGCCGTGCTTGAATACACCCAGCGTTTTGACGGGCTTGCCGCTAGTACGATGGCTGAGTTGTCGTTGTCTTCGGCTGAACTCGCCATTGCATTTGATACCTTGCCTACCGATCAGCGCCAAGCGTTGGAAGCTGCAGCCGCACGCATTTGTAGCTATCACGAACGGCAAAAGGTTGAATCGTGGAGCTATACCGAAACTGAAGGCGCAATGCGCGGTACCCGGCTCGGGCAAAAAATCACGCCGCTGGATCGCGTGGGTTTGTATGTGCCTGGTGGCAAAGCGGCATATCCCAGTTCTGTGTTGATGAATGCATTGCCTGCCAAAGTGGCTGGCGTGGGTGAGCTCATCATGGTTGTACCTACGCCGCGTGGTGAAAAAAATGCGCTGGTGCTGGCCGCAGCCCACCTGGCCGGTGTTGATCGCGTCTTTACCATTGGTGGCGCACAAGCCGTGGCAGCGCTGGCCTACGGTACGCAGACTATTCCGCAAGTCGACAAAATCGTCGGCCCCGGCAACGCCTATGTTGCCGCAGCCAAGCGGCGCGTGTTCGGCACAGTCGGCATCGACATGATCGCAGGGCCTTCCGAAGTGCTGGTGATTGCGGATGCTTCTGCCAATCCGGACTGGGTGGCCATGGATCTTTTCGCTCAAGCCGAGCATGATGAGCTGGCGCAATCCATTTTGCTGTGTCCCGATGCGGTATTCATTGAGCGCGTCGCTGCCAGTATTGAAAAACTGCTGCCAACAATGTCGCGTCGCGCAGTAATCGAGGCCTCGCTCAAAGGGCGCGGTGCGCTGATTCAGGTTGCCGATCTGACCGAGGCCTGCACTATCGCCAATCGCATCGCCCCAGAACATCTTGAACTGGCCGTTGCCGAACCGAATCTGCTGGTCGAAAAAATTCGCCATGCGGGCGCGATTTTCATTGGCCAGTATGCTTCCGAATCCTTGGGCGACTACTGCGCCGGGCCGAACCATGTACTGCCCACGTCACGTAGCGCGCGTTTTTCTTCGCCGCTCGGCGTGTACGACTTCCAAAAACGCAGCAGCCTGATTGAAGTCTCAGCCGCAGGTGCCCAAACCTTAGGCCCGATTGCCGCGACATTGGCATATGGCGAAGGACTCACGGCACATGCCCGTGCGGCGGAGTTGCGTATCAAGTTGTAAGCCCTTCGTAAGCGTTTAAAGGGTTCGCAAAAAGGCGTTATCGCCGCTTCACCAGCGCCGACTTTTCTTTGTATAGGCTACAGACGAAGTTTCACGTTTCCGACTTAATGGACATTCGCTGAAGGAGGCGAAAATGGCGGAAAATAAACCCGCATATCCATGATAAGTCCGCCTTTTTCAGGGGTTGCTTCAAGTTTTTCAATGTCACGCTCGGTCAATGGGCGGACTTTGGCAATATCGCGCTGCCGACTAAAGACTTTGTTGCGCCATTGGTAAACTTCATCGAGTTTTTCCCGGAACAGATAGGAATGATTGTGGTCGTTGTAGTAGTCATCGAATTTTCCACGGCCAAGATAAATGGCATTGGATCCTTCATAGCCTATCTTTTTGGCGGTGATCGGATCGGTATTTAATAAGTATCCCCAATCACCTGGCACAAAATTTCTTGCAGGAATGTTGTAGCGCATTTCAAGCAATTTTCCTTTTTGCCACAATTCGCTTGCGTCAAAATCTTCTTCGAAGGCCCAGACGGCACGTGGCTCCATCCGTACTAAGGGGTCGTTATCGCCCGCCATGAGCCGTTGTTCAATCTCGGTTAAGTCGGCAGGGCTGTTTTTGATGCGCGCGTAGTAATCAAGCACACCATGGACCATGACCAATTTTGTTGCCGTATAGCAGCCGATAGAGTATTTCTTCTGATTCAGGAAAACGTCTGCTACTGCTTTTGATATTGATACGCCAGGTAGCGGCGTTCCTTTTTTCCAATAACGCGTGTTCCATCGGGCGCGCTTTCCATCGGGCCAGTTCCATTCAAGATTTTCGGCCCAGGCAACAATATTTTGACGGATACCTACGTGATCGCGAAAGACCTGAAAGCTGCACTGGTCACCAGAAAACTCGGTAAGCCGACCGTGCTGCATAAGGGACAAAACAATTTCTTTTTCTGAAACAGTGAGCACAGTCGTTGGTTTTCCATGGCGGGATGGAAGGGAAATAAGCTGATCGCTAATTTCCATTTCAGGACGAAATCGTAGATCAATGGTTGAAACATCTCCAGGCGGTGTTGCCAGCTGGAAGATTAAACTTTCGGCGTCGGCTAAAAAAGTGTGATTAACGAGTGCCGGAGCAATACCCAGTTGGGTGAGATAGCCAAGCATGTCGCGTTCAACATCATGCAATTGTTCTTTCCCGCAGGAAAATTTAACGCCTTCCTCGCCATGATCATTGTTGGTCAAAGACTGTCGATGCTTGATTTGGTCAGCGATAAAATCCGGGCTGGCAGCGTGCGCGTTGAGTGCGTAATAAGTCGTCGTTACTAAAAATAGCAAGGCAATGACGCTGTAGGTGTTTTTTATTGCCATGGATTAGCGTTATGCCAGAATTTCCTCGAGAGCCTTGAGCAGAATTGCGCATTGATCATCAGTACCGATGGTAATGCGCAGAAATTGTTCAATGCGTGGCAACTTGAAATGGCGTACCACGATGCCATGTTGGCGTAGTGCCAACGCCGACTTTTCGGCGTCGTGCTGTGGGTGGCGGACAAAGACAAAGTTCGCAACCGAGGGCAGTACTTCAAAGCCAAGTGCTTCCAGCGCGGATATCAAGTTTTCGCGCGTATGAATGATGGCTTTGCGGGTTCTTTCAAAATGGGCGGTGTCTTCCAGTGCGGCGATGGCGCCGGTCATGGCAAGGCGATCCAGCGGGTAAGAGTTGAAGCTGTTTTTTACCCGCTCGAGCGCTTCAATTAAATCGGAATGGCCAATGGCAAACCCCACGCGCAAACCAGCCAGTGAGCGCGATTTGGAGAAGGTGTGCACGACCAGCAGATTCGGATAGCGATGGGTGAGGGGAATGGCACTCTCGCCGCCAAAATCAACATAGGCTTCGTCGATCACTATTACTTTATGCGGATGCATTTGCAAAAGCTGCTCTATTTCGTCTAGAGAAATTGCTCGACCTGTGGGGGCATTCGGGTTGGGAAAAATAATGCCGCCATTGGGTTGGTCATAGTCTGCAATGCGGATCGAAAAGTCTTTAGCCAGCGGTACGGTGTTAAAAGCAATTTCATACAATCCGCAATACACGGGATAAAAGCTGTAAGTGATGTCGGGGAAAAGTACCGGCTGGTCATGTTTGAGCAAGCCCAAAAAAACGTGCGCCAAAATTTCGTCAGAGCCATTGCCCACAAACACGTTGATGGATGTCACAGCAAAGTGGTCGGCAATGGCCTCTTTGAGCACATCGGCATTCGGGTCTGGATAAAGCCGTAAATTTTCCCCCACAGCACCGCGAATGGCTTTAAGCACGCGTGGACTGGGATCGTAGGGGTTTTCGTTGGTGTTGAGCTTAACCAGATTGGCCAGCTTGGGCTGTTCGCCGGGGACATAAGGCGTGAGCCTTTTGACAATATCGCTCCAGAATTCGGACATGGTTTTATGGATTAGTCGAGGTGTAAGGATTGATTGTAAGGTTGCATAATGCGTGAAAACGAAACTTTGACGATGGTATCATGCTGTTCTTGTTCAACTGCGTGTAGAAGACTGCCATGCGGCAAGCTGACGTTTCTCGTAATACCCTCGAAACCCGTATTCGCGTTGCCATCAATCTGGATGGCACGGGTGTTGCCAAGCTCTCTACCGGCGTTGGATTTTTTGATCACATGCTCGACCAGATTGCGCGGCATGGCATGATCGATCTCATGATCGACGCCGTGGGAGATCTGCATATTGATGCACATCACACGGTAGAGGATGTAGGCATTACTTTCGGCCAGGCATTGGCCAAAGCTTTGGGTGATAAAAAAGGCTTGCGCCGCTATGGGCATGCTTATGTGCCGCTGGATGAAGCCTTGTCGCGCGTGGTCGTTGATTTGTCTGGCCGCCCTGGTCTGGTTTTCAACGTGCCTTTTACGCGTGCCGCCATTGGTGAATTTGATGTCGATTTGATTCATGAGTTTTTTCAGGGATTAGTCAATCACGCAGGAATTTCTCTGCACATTGATAACCTCAGCGGCGTGAATGCCCATCATCAGGCAGAAACCGTATTCAAGGCCTTTGCCCGCGCATTGCGCATGGCTATTGAGACCGATGCGCGTGCTGCGGATGCTATTCCTTCGACTAAAGGCTCGCTCTGACTCAAGCATGAATACGATGGCTATGTCGGTTGCAGTGGTCGATTACGGCATGGGTAATTTGCGCTCCGTGGCTAAAGCCATTGAGCATGTGGCGCCCCATGCTTCTGTGCGCGTTACCGCCGATGCGGCTGAAATTGCTGCAGCAAATCGCGTGGTGGTGCCAGGCCAGGGGGCCATGCCGGACTGCATGCGCGAGCTGAATGAGCGGCATCTGCGCGATGCGGTGATGCGTGCTGCTGCTGAAAAACCTTTTTTGGGCATTTGTGTCGGGTTGCAAATGCTGTTTGGGCACGCCGAAGAAGGTGATGTCATGGGGCTTGAGGTTTTAGCCGGGCGTGTGCCACGCTTTCCGCAAGCCGCCATGGTTATGCCTGATGGTTCGCGGCTCAAAGTGCCGCATATGGGATGGAATCAGGTACGGCAGAGTGAGGCGCATCGGTCGCATCCTTTATGGGATGGTATTGCCGATGAAACACGTTTTTATTTTGTGCATAGCTATTATGTTGAGCCGCAAGATGCCGTCTGCATTGCAGGGGAGACTACCCATGGCATTACCTTTACTAGCGCCATTGCGCGCGAGAACATCTTTGCTGTCCAATTTCATCCGGAAAAAAGTGCGCAAGCGGGTTTACGCTTGCTGGAAAACTTCATGCGCTGGCAGCCTTGATTAGGCGTCGGCGTTGTTGTGAATTTAACTAGGGTGTCCACTGTTGCTAACTTTTCTAACCGTTAATTTTTATGCTGCTCATACCTGCAATTGATTTGAAAGATGGCCATTGTGTCCGTTTAAAACAGGGCGAAATGGATGATGCCACCGTGTTTTCTGAAGACCCGGCCGCTATGGCACGGCATTGGATTGAGCAAGGCGCACGTCGCTTGCATTTGGTTGACCTGAACGGTGCGTTTG
This sequence comes from Rugosibacter sp., assembly GCA_030645365.1. Classification (GTDB taxonomy): domain Bacteria; phylum Pseudomonadota; class Gammaproteobacteria; order Burkholderiales; family Rhodocyclaceae; genus Rugosibacter. The sequence goes on along the minus strand of JAUSMB010000029.1, from coordinate 19,937 downwards.
CCGGTAAGCCAAAAAACGAATCCGCCATCAAGATGATACTTGCCGAAGTCGGCGATGAAATTCCCGTGCAATTGGGCGGTGGCATTCGTGACCTGGATACCATAGCGCGTTGTCTGGATGATGGAATTCGGTATGTCATTATTGGCACAGCGGCAGTAAAGAATCCCGGGTTTTTGCATGATGCGTGTAGTGCTTTTCCCGGGCATATCATTGTTGGGCTGGATGCAAAAGAGGGCAAGGTGGCTGTTGATGGCTGGTCCAAGCTGACCGGTCATGATGTGATTGATCTAGCCAAGAAATTTGAAGGTTATGGTGCCGAGGCAGTGATTTATACCGACATCGGACGGGATGGCATGTTGTCGGGTGTGAACATCGAAGCAACCGTCAAACTAGCCCAGGCACTGACTATCCCGGTGATCGCTAGTGGCGGTATGGCAGGTTTACAAGACATCCAGGCGCTGTGCCGGGTGGCGCATGAGGGCATCATGGGGGCAATTACCGGCCGGGCGATTTATGAAGGCACGCTGAACTTCAAAGCCGCGCAAGCCGAGGCAGATTCGCTCTCCAATCGCTAAACCTATTTACGTTCGCGTGCCATGTTAGCCAAACGCATTATTCCCTGTCTTGACGTGAATGCCGGTCGCGTCGTGAAAGGCGTTAATTTCGTCGCGTTACGCGACGCGGGGGATCCTGTTGAAATTGCTCGGCGCTATGACGTACAGGGGGCGGACGAAATTACCTTTCTGGATATCACGGCCAGTTCGGATGAGCGTGACATTATTTTGCACATTATCGAGGCAGTGGCCTCCCAAGTGTTTATTCCGCTCACCGTCGGCGGCGGTGTGCGTGCGGTGACGGATGTACGTCGTTTGCTTAACGCAGGCGCAGATAAAGTCAGCATGAATACTGCAGCGGTGAATAATCCGCAATTAGTCGCTGATGCTGCAGCTAAAGTCGGCACGCAATGCATTGTGGTAGCAATTGATGCCAAGCAAACAAGCCCCGGTAAATGGGAGGTGTTTACCCACGGTGGGCGTAAAAATGTGGGCCTGGATGTGATTGACTGGGCGCGGCAGGTGCAGTTGCTGGGTGCGGGTGAAATTTTGCTTACCAGCATGGATCGTGATGGCACAAAGTCTGGCTTTGATTTAGCATTGACCCGCGCAGTAGCCGATGCCGTTACTATTCCAGTGATTGCCAGTGGCGGCGTGGGAAGTCTCGCGCATTTGGCCGATGGGGTCACACAGGGGCGAGCCGATGCGGTGTTGGCGGCGAGTATTTTCCATTATGGTGAATACACTGTGCGTGAAGCGAAGGAATACATGCGGCAACAGGGTGTCGAGGTGAGGTTATGAGTAAACTCTTGGATGCTTTTGCGAATGAAACTTCCTGGCTGGAGGTGGTCAAATGGGATGCCCAGGGATTGGTGCCGGCGATCGCGCAAGAAGTTTCTGGTGGCGAGGTTTTGATGCTCGCCTGGATGAATCGCGAGGCATTGTCGCTGACAGTAGCCGAAGGCCGGGCAATTTATTGGTCACGTTCGCGTAATCGACTGTGGCGCAAAGGAGAAGAGTCGGGTCATGTGCAATGGGTCAAGGAAATCCGACTGGATTGCGATAACGATGCGGTCTTGTTGAAGGTAGAGCAAGTTTCAGGCATGGCGTGTCACACGGGGCGCAAGAGTTGTTTTTTCCAGCGTTTTGAGTCGGGAATTTGGCAGACAGTTGATCCTGTACTCAAGGCACCGGAGGCTATTTACAAATGATAGATCTTGAAGTGTTGCATCGTTTGCAAAAAATCCTGGTTGAGCGAAAAACTGCCGCACCGGATTCTTCCTATGTGGCCAGTTTGTATGCCAAAGGGACTGATTCCATCTGCAAAAAAATCGCCGAGGAAGCGGCTGAAACGATTATGGCCGCCAAGGATGGCGACCGTTTGCATTTGGTGCATGAGGTCACTGACCTCTGGTTTCACAGCTTGATGCTGCTTGCTCAATTTGATGTCGGTGTTGATGATGTGGTGGCCGAGTTTCGTCGTCGCGAAGGGATTTCTGGTATCGACGAAAAGAAACGTCGTGGAGCAGAAAAATGAGTGATGCAACAATGGACTGTATTTTTTGCAAAATCATTCGCGGAGAGATTCCCTCAAGAAAAATTTTTGAGGACGAAGAAATTTTTGTTTTTCATGATATCCAGCCCGCCGCACCGGTTCATTTTTTGATCGTGCCCAAACAACATATTGAGTCTTTGGCTGAGGTCGATATGAGCCATCAGAAAACCTTGGGGTATCTACTTGCCAAAACGGGTGAGCTCGCCAAAAGCCAGGGTTTGAATGATGGCTTTCGTACCGTCATCAACACCGGCCGTGTGGGGGGGCAGGAAGTGTATCATTTGCATGTACATGTACTCGGTGGCCCTGATCCACTGGGCCCTTTGCTGAAAAAGCGTTAAGCAACGAACGATTTAACAAGGAGAACATAATGGGAAGCTTTAGCATCTGGCACTGGTTGATTGTCTTGGTGATTGTTATGCTGGTATTTGGCACCAAGAAGTTGCGGAATATGGGTTCCGACTTGGGCGGTGCAGTGAAAGGCTTTAAAGATGGCATGAGAGATGGCGCAGCAGATGACGCCAGCGCGCAAAGCACATCAACCAAGCCTCCCGCGCAGGTGACGGGGCAAACGATTGATGTTGAATCGCACCGCGAGCAGTCCAAGTTGTGATTTTTTATAGCCTGATGGTGGCAGTAGTTCAAGGCGGCTGCATTGTCGATTTTTTGTTGTGCTGACACTGCATGTTTGATATCGGATTTTCTGAACTATTGTTGATCGCAGTAGTTGCGCTCATCGTGATTGGTCCCGAGCGCCTACCCAAAGTAGCACGCACGGCTGGGCTTTTTTCTGGCCGATTGCGGCGTTACGTCAATGATGTCAAGGCGGATATCAGCCGCGAAATGCAACTCGAAGAATTGAAAAAAATGCAGCAAGATGTGGCTGACCGTATCGTTGCGGCCGAATCTACCGTGCGCCATGAAATGCATGAAGTGGAGTCCGAGATGGCGTCGGTTGCTGTGCAAAAAATCGCGCCTCCCGGATTAGAAGTTGAGGATATCGCCGTCCCCCAAGAGGCTGTCCGTCAAGAGGACTTGTTTCACGCCGTATCATCAGCGCCGACTTTTCCAGGCACGGCGTCGTCTGAAAAAACATCCGCTGAACTGGCAAAAACAGCTACATCCATCACGCCAACGGAACGCACCTGATGCTGGAGGATCGGGAAAGTTTTCTGTCACATCTGGTTGAATTACGCGATCGGCTGATTCGTATACTGATTGCTGTGATGATTGTTTTTGCTCCTATGGCATTTTTTGCGCGAGAGCTTTATTCGCTGCTGGCAGCACCGCTTTTGCAGGTTTTGCCAGTGGGTGGCACCATGATCGCCACCGATGTTGTCGGGGTATTTCTCGTGCCGATGAAAGTCGCGCTGGTGGTTTCTTTTCTTGTGGCGCTACCGTATGTTCTGTATCAGATCTGGGCGTTTGTTGCGCCGGGGTTATATGTCCACGAAAAGAAATTTGCTGTGCCAATGTTAATTGCCTCCGTCTTGCTTTTTTTCATGGGAATGGCATTTGCCTACTTTGCATTTTTCCCCATGGTTTTTGGTTTTATGGCGAAGTTCGCCCCGGTGGGCGTTTCGTGGATGACGGATATTGAAAAATACTTTTCATTTGTGCTCACCATGTTTCTTGCTTTTGGCGCCACGTTTGAGGTGCCGGTGATCGTCATCGTGCTGGTCAAAATGAGGTTTGTGCGCGTTGAAAAACTGCGTGAATGGCGACCTTATGTCATCGTTGGGGCGTTTGTGGTGGGTGCAATTTTTACGCCGCCTGATGTCATTTCACAATTCATGATGGCGGTGCCGATGTGGTTGTTATTTGAAGTCGGTGTTTTCATGGCAGGCTTCATCGCTCAGCCTGCGCTGGCTACTTCGGGCGATAGCTCGCCATAAAGTATCAACCCTAAAGTCGTACAAGGCGATAGAATTTATTGCGGGTTTTCCTCAGCTGGCGGCCTCGGACGCCGGTTGATAGTGACATCCGCATTAAAGGTTTTACCCGCACGCATGAGCTTGAGGCGAGCGACTTTCCCGGGTTCAAGCGTCGCGATGAGGCCGAGCATCGCTTGGGAATCTTTCACGGGTTTGCCTGCCACATCAAGCAGCACATCACCTGGCTGAATGCCGGCCCGCTCGGCCGGTGCGCCGCGTACAACACCTGCAATCAGCGCACCTTGGGCGTTGGGCAGCTTGAATGACTCCGCCAGTTCTGGCGTAATCTCTTGCACTTCAACACCAATCCAGCCTCGGGTGACTACGCCGTTTTTCACGATTTCTTCCATGATGTTTTTAGCCAGCGATACCGGGATGGCAAATCCAATGCCCATCGAGCCGCCACTTTGCGAATAAATCGCGGTATTGATGCCGACCAGATTGCCATTCGTATCAATTAATGCGCCGCCTGAATTACCCGGGTTAATCGCTGCGTCTGTCTGAATAAAGTTTTCAAACGTGTTGATGCCCAGGTGTGATCGGCCAAGTGCAGACACGATGCCTGAGGTCACGGTTTGTCCCACGCCGAACGGATTGCCGATGGCCAGCACAATGTCACCTACGCGCAACGTATCGCTATTCCCAAAGGTAATCACTGGCAGCTTATGGTCGGCCGGAATGCGCAGAACTGCCAAGTCGGATTCAGGGTCTGAACCCACCACCTGCGCTTTGTATTTTTGCCCATCGTTGTTAGCGACTTCAATTTCATCTGCGCCATTAACGACATGGAAATTGGTCAGGATATAACCTTCGGGCGAAACCACCACGCCGCTGCCCAGGCCAGATCGGCGTTCAGATCCTTCGCCCAGGCGATCACCAAAGAAATGACGAAATACGGGATCGTCCTGCAAGGGGTGGCGCGGTATCTTGATGTTTTGGCTGGTATACACATGGACCACTGCAGGTAAGGCCTTTTGCGCAGCATCGGCATAGGAGCCCGGGCGGTGCGCAAGGCTCACTGGGGCCTCGACGACGGTGGCCGATGGCGCGGGCAAAGACGATAAATTCGGCCAGTAAGCCAGCCATTCGGGCTTGAGTGTTTTAATCGTGAATAAAAGCGCGATACAAATAGTGATGGTTTGGGCGAAGGTAAGCCAGAGACGGCGCATAATTAAACTCTTTGGTAATGAAAGGTTGAAAACAATGCAGCGTGAGGAACTACGGATGACGCTTGACGGGCTGCTTGATGCCGCACGCTTTCGCGATTATTGCCCAAATGGCTTGCAAGTGGAAGGCAGGGAAGAAGTGCGCCGCGTTGTTTGTGGCGTCACGGCAAGCCAAGCGTTGGTTGATGCGGCAGTTAAACGCCAGGCCGATGCCCTGCTGGTGCATCACGGCTGGTTTTGGAAAGGTGAAGACGGGCGTATTACCGGGTATCGTCGTCAGCGGCTGGCGAGCTTGCTTGCTGCTGACATGAGTCTTTTTGCTTACCACCTGCCGCTGGATGCTCACCCGACGCTGGGCAATAATGCGCAACTTGCGGCACGTCTGGGTTGGACGATCGAAGGGCGATTTAGCGAGCAGGACATTGGCTTTTTCGGCGTCCCGCCAGCGCCGACTTTTGCGGGTGATTTGGCTGCTGTCGTTGAGCGCAGCTTAGGGCGCGCACCTTTATTGATAGGCGAAGCGACTCGTCCGATCAAACGCATCGCCTGGTGTACCGGCGGTGCGCAGAGTTATTTTGAAGAAGCATTGGCAACAGGTGCCGATATTTTTGTTTCCGGTGAAATTTCCGAGCAGACAGTGCATCTGGCGCGCGAAACCGGTATGGCGTATCTGGCAGCAGGTCACCATGCGACCGAACGTTATGGCGTGATGGCCTTGGCAGAACAGCTGAACAAAACTTGCGGTATCGAATGCGAATTTATCGACATCGACAATCCGGTGTGATTACTGTAAGCGAAAAGTGACAGGTAACAGGGTCTGGTGCGGGTTGCCGGGCAAGGCCCCGACATGGCGTACAGCATCGAGCGCCGCGTCATCAAGCAGCACATGACCCGAGCTCTTGGCAATGGCCAAAGCACGAATCTGGCCGGCAGCATCCAGCGTTAGTAAGAGCACGACCTCGCCTTCTAATCCTTGGGTTACAGCGAGTGGTGGATAAAACAGATGTTTCGAGAGCATGGCTTGTGCGCGACGTAGGGCAGGGCCATGAAGATTTTTCGGCGCTGGTTTGGTTCCGGCAGCAGGGGCAGTGCTGACGGATTGAGTGTCACGGGGTGTTTCGGGGGTTTGCGGGGCGCTGGTCTTTGTGTCGCCCAAAGTGTTGAGTGCAACAGACGCATGGCGCAGGGTGGCTTTGATGGGCATGTTCAAAGGTAAAGGTGCTGGCGTATGGGAAAGCCATGTCAGGGCGAGCAGCAAGGCAAGGTGAGCGCTCAAGCTGAGCAGACAAGAGAAAATAAACCGCATTGTGTGATTTTAGGTGTTAAGCAAGAGACAGTATGCAAATTTTTTGTGCGCGCACTCTATTGTTTTGCCGTGGATAAGGTGCTGCACCAAAGTGCGGCATGGTGTGCTATCAAGGTGCAGTCTGAGGCGATAAAGGGGGAAAATACCTGAGCCATTCACTGTTTCAGGTGTGGCATGAACTCTGCTTAATCTAAAGCAATAACTTTACCGTCTGCCGATATGAAATTCATCTATGACGAAATGCGTGGCGCTGATGGTGGTATTCGCGCCAGTTACAAAAGCTTTGCTAATTGGCTCGAATCGACCTCGCCTGAGGTGATTGCGCGCAAGCGCCGCGAAGCGGATTTGGCTTTTCACCGGGTCGGCATCACCTTTGCTGTCTATGGTGAAGATAATTCCGGTGCGGAACGCCTGATACCCTTCGACATCGTGCCGCGCATCATTGCTGCCCATGAGTGGCGACAAATCGAGGCTGGCTTGCGCCAGCGCGTCAAAGCGCTGAATGCCTTTTTGCACGATGTGTATCACGACCAGAACATTATCAAGGCAGGTCGTATCCCTGCGCAGCAGATACTCGGCAATGCGCAGTACCGCAAAGAAATGCTGGGTGTCGACGTGCCGGGTAATATTTATGCACACATTGCGGGCATTGATCTGGTGCGGGCAGGAGAGGGCGAGTACTACGTGCTTGAAGATAACCTGCGCACGCCATCGGGCGTTTCTTACATGCTCGAAGACCGCAAAATGATGATGCGGTTGTTCCCCGAGTTATTTTCCCGTCAGGCGATTGCGCCGGTCGAGCATTATCCCGACTTGTTACTCGATAATTTGCGTTCTGTCGCACCGGATAACGAAAGCTATCCGAATGTGGTGGTGATGACGCCGGGCCAATTCAACAGCGCTTATTTTGAGCACGCGTTTCTGGCGCAGCAGATGGGTGTTGAACTGGTGGAGGGGCACGATCTTTTCGTTCAGGATGACACCGTGTTCATGCGCACCACGCACGGGCCGCGTCGAGTGCATGTGATTTATCGCCGCATTGATGATGATTTTCTTGACCCGCTGGCTTTCCGCAAGGATTCCGCACTCGGTGTGCCGGGCCTGTTTGCCGCCTATCGCGCAGGCCGTGTGACCTTGGCTAATGCCGTTGGAACAGGCATTGCTGACGATAAAGCCATGTACATGCATGTACCTGAAATGATTCGTTTCTATTGCGACGAGGAGCCGATTCTCTCTAATGTGCCAACGCATGATCTGAGCAAGTCACAGGATTTACAGTACGTGCTCGAGCATCTAAGCGAACTGGTAGTCAAGGAAGTGCACGGCTCCGGCGGCTACGGAATGCTGGTGGGGCCGGCGGCCAGCAAGGATGAAATCCGCTTGTTTCGTGAAAAAATTATTGCTGAACCGGCGCGCTACATTGCGCAGCCGACTTTGGCTCTATCAACCTGCCCAACTTTTGTTGAGAGCGGCATTGCGCCACGGCATATTGATTTGCGGCCGTTTGTGCTTTCTGGGAAAGATATCACGATGGTGCCTGGTGGGCTGACTCGTGTCGCACTTAAAGAGGGGTCGCTCGTGGTGAATTCTTCGCAGGGCGGGGGTACCAAGGACACTTGGGTACTGGAGAACTGAGATGCTTTCATCAACGGCTGATCATTTATTCTGGATGGCACGCAGCATGGAACGTGCCGAAAATACGGCGCGGATGCTGGACGTGACGTATCGCATGTCACTGCTCAAGCATTCCATGGATGTGTTTAACGAGTGGCGCGCGATGTTGTCGATCAGTGGCTTGCACGAAGAGTATGAAGCACGCTACTCGGAAGTCACCCCGGCGAACGTCATGCATTTCATGACGCTTGATGAAAAGAACCCAGGCAGTATTTTTAGTAGTATCAGCAAGGCGCGAGAAAATGCCCGCGCCGTGCGCGGGGCGATTACTTCGGAAATGTGGGAGGCGCTTAATCACACCTGGCTGGATATGCGCGAAAGGCAGGCGCGGGGCATTTCTGAAGATGGCATTTCTGATTTTTTCGAGTGGGTCAAAGAGCGCTCACATTTGTCGCGCGGGATCACCTATGGCACTTTGCTGCAGGATGAGGCCTTCCATTTCTTGCGGCTGGGCACCTTTCTTGAACGTGCGGACAACACGGCGCGCATTCTCGATGTGAAATATCACGTCTTGCTGCCGAGCTTGACCGATGTAGGTGGCGCTGTTGATTACTATCAATGGAGCGCCTTGTTACGCTCGGTGTCGTCTTTTGAGGCTTATCGCAAAACCTATCGGGATGTCATCACGCCTATGCGGGTGGCCGAGCTGCTGGTCTTGCGTGCTGATATGCCGCGTTCGCTGGCAGCTTGTATGCAGGAAGTCGATCGGCTGGTGCAACAAATCAATGGCCCACGATCCGGCGAGCTATCGCGTTGCTGTGGGCTGCTGCAAGCCGAGTTACGCTTTGGTACTGTCGAGGGCATTTTTGATAAGGGCTTGCATGAATATCTGAACGAGTTTCTGGCGCGTATCTATGAGTTGGGTGACTTGATCAATACAACGTATTTCTGGTCCACTGATGAATGACGAAAATGTGCCTTTGGGCTTGCCGTTTTGCTGGTGTTCCGCTATGTTTGTCATTTTTTCCTGAACCAAGAGTTTGCCATGACTTATTGTGTTGCCACCATGATTGATGCCGGGTTTGTTTTTGCCTCCGATTCGAGGACGAATGCCGGTGTGGACAATATTTCCACGTTTCGCAAAATGAAAATATTCGAGCAGCCCGGTGAGCGGGTGCTGATGATTGTTAACTCCGGTAATCTGGCGGTGACGCAAGCCACCATTAACCATCTGGAGCAAGCGATCCGGCGTAACACCGCGCCTCATTTGATGAGTGTTCAGTCAATGTACGATGTGGCCGAACTGGTTGGGGCATCGCTGCGCGAAGTGCGCCACCGCGATGGCCCGTTTCTCATGGAAAACAACATTGATTCCGGTGCTAACTTCATCGTCGGCGGACAAATCGCGGGCGAAACGCAGCGTCTTTTCATGGTGTATGCCGAGGGTAACTTTATCGAGGCAATGCCGGAGGCGCCCTATTTTCAGATTGGTGAAGTGAAATATGGCAAGCCGATTATTGACCGTGTGATTGCAGCGGGTACCAGCCTTGATGACGCGATCAAATGCGTGCTCGTGTCGTTCGATTCGACCATGCGCTCAAACCTGACTGTTGGCTTGCCGATTGATCTTGCTTGCTACGAGAGGGATACGCTGCGTTTATCACATTCCCGTCGGTTTGATGAAAATGATTCCTATATGCACACCTTGAGTCAGAGCTGGAATGAAGGCGTGCGCCGCGCTTTTGCGCAGTTGCCGAATTTTGAATGGAATTGATAGAGCGCTGAGTTTGCTTGAGGCTGCCTGATTTGCCTCTAGTAGCGACGCCGTGGAGAAAATGCAATGACTATTCGCGTCGCTTTGAATCACCAAAGTGTTTATCGTTTTGACCGCCCGGTCAAATTGTGGCCGCACGAGATTCGCTTGCGGCCGGCGGCGCATAGTCGCACGCCGATCCTGAGTTATTCGCTGAACATCCAGCCAGAGCCGCACTTCATCAACTGGCAGCAGGATCCCTTTGGCAACTGGGTCGCCCGCCTGGTTTTCCCCGAGAATGCGACGGAACTTGAAATTACCGTCGATCTGGTCGCCGACATGACGGTGATCAACCCATTTGATTTCTTCATGACGGAAGAGGCCGAGCATTATCCGTTTGAATACCCGCCAGAACTGAAACGCGAACTGGCGCCGTATCTGGAAACCGAACCAGTCGCGCCGATTTTCAAAACCTGGCTGGCGCGCACCAAGAGCGAGTTGATCCAGCCGAAAATGCGCACGATCGACATGCTGATCGCCATTAATCAGCGCGTGCAGCGCGATATCAGTTACATCGTGCGCATGGAGCCGGGTGTGCAAACGCCCGAACAAACGTTAGAGCTCAAATCCGGCTCCTGCCGTGATTCGGCATGGCTGCTGGTGCAGGCCCTGCGCCATTGCGGCCTGGCGGCGCGCTTTGCTTCGGGGTATTTGATCCAACTGGTGGCGGACGTCAAAGCCCTGGATGGCCCTTCGGGAACAGCGGTGGATTTCACTGACCTGCACGCCTGGACCGAGGTCTATATTCCTGGCGCCGGCTGGATTGGCCTGGATGCGACCTCCGGCCTGCTGGCCGGCGAAGGGCATATTCCGCTGGCATGTACCGCGATGCCATCATCCGCCGCGCCGGTGATCGGCGCGACGGGCAAGTGCGAAACGCATTTTGATTTTTCCATGCAGGTCACTCGCATCCATGAAGACCCGCGCGTGACCAAACCCTACACGCCCGCGCAATGGCAGGCGATGCAGGACATTGGCCATCAGGTGGATGCCGAGCTGAAAAAAAATGATGTGCGGCTGACCATGGGCGGCGAGCCGACCTTCGTGTCGATTGACGACATGGAAGGCGCGGAGTGGAATTACACCGCATTGTCCGACAAGAAAAGCGAGCTGTCACGCGCACTGATGATGCGCTTGAAAGCGGCCTTTTCACCCGGTGCGATGGTGCATTTTGGCCAGGGCAAATGGTATCCCGGTGAGCCCTTGCCACGCTGGGCGCTTGGCTGTTACTGGCGTGCCGATGGCCATCCGCTGTGGCATGACGAAAAACTCATCGCCATCCAGCCGCCTGCCAAGCCGCATGCTGTGGAAGATGCCAAGCGATTTATTGACCAGCTGACTCAGCTGCTCGGGCTGGATAGCTCGTTTGCGATTCCGGCGTATGAGGATGTGGTCTACAACATTGATCAGGAACAACGCTGGCCGAAGAATTTTGATCCGCTCAAGCTGGATTTGAAGCTGGCGGATGAGCGTCGGCGCATTGCAGCCTTGATCGAAAAGGGGCTGGGTGCAGTGGTGGGTTATGTGCTGCCGTTAAAGGCCGTGCATGCGTCGCCAGCCAAGGATGAAAGCCGCCATTCCGGAAAGGGGCGGCGTATCGCCAGCGCCGACTTTTTGTCCAGTCCCTGGCCTTTGCGCCGTGAGCATCTTTATCTGGTGCCGGGCGACTCGCCTATGGGCTTGCGCCTGCCGCTGGCCTCCTTGCCAATGGTGGCGCCTGAAGATCAGGAAGAGGCGTTTGCCCGTGATCCTTTTGATGAGATCGGCGCATTGCGCGTATTGCCCAAAGTGCGCAGCGCCCCGAAATCCGTGAAAACCGCCAAGGCGGAATACGCGCCGCATGAGATCGTGCATACCGCCTTGTGCGTCGAGGTGAGGGAAGGCGTGCTGCATGTGTTCCTGCCGCCCGTAACGCTGCTGGAAGATTTTGTGGATCTGCTCGACGCGGTGGAAAAAACCGCCGCGGCCCTGGCTTTGCCCGTGCGCATCGAAGGCTATTCACCGCCGAATGATCCACGCATCAAGGTGTTCAAGATCACGCCAGACCCCGGCGTGATTGAAGTCAATATCCACCCGGCAAGCGCCTGGCCGGAGCTGGTGGAAAACACGCAAACGTTGTACGAGGCAGCGCGACTCTCACGGCTGGGCACCGATAAATTCATGCTCGATGGCCGTCACACCGGCACGGGCGGCGGCAATCATCTGACGCTGGGCGGCATAACGCCTGCCGATTCACCCTGCCTCAGACGGCCGGATCTGCTGATGAGCTTGATTACCTACTGGCAAAGTCATCCGGCGCTGTCTTATTTGTTTTCCGGCATGTTCATCGGCCCCACCAGCCAGTCGCCGCGCGTGGATGAGGCGCGGCACGAAAGCCTGTATGAGCTGGAAATCGCCTTTCAGCAAATGCAGGAGAGCTTGCAGCCCGGCGTGGAAACCTTGGCGCCCTGGTTGGTGGATCGCCTGCTGCGCAACTTGCTGATTGATTTGTCCGGCAACACGCATCGTGCCGAATTCTGCATTGACAAGCTGTATTCGCCCGATGGTTCAGCCGGACGTTTAGGCTTGCTGGAATTTCGCGGCTTCGAGATGCCGCCCCACGCGCAGATGAGCCTGCTGCAAATGCTGCTGCTGCGCGCGCTGGTGGCGCGCTTCTGGCAGACGCCGTATCGTGGCCGCCTGACCCGCTGGGGCACCGGCCTGCATGACCGCTTCATGCTGCCGCACTACGTGGCGCAAGACATGCACGATGTCGTGCAGGATTTGCAGCAAGCCGGTTATGCCTTTGACTTCGAATGGTTCGCTCCCTTTATCGAATTCCGTTTTCCGCGCTATGGCGCGGTGGTGTATCACGGCATCGAAATCGAACTGCGCCAAGCGATTGAGCCTTGGCATGTGCTGGGCGAAGAAGTCGGCGCTGGCGGCACGGCGCGGTATGTCGATTCGTCGGTGGAACGCCTGCAAGTGAAGGTGCGCCACATGAACGACACGCGCTACATCCTCACCTGCAATGGCCGCCAGGTACCGCTCAACCCGACCGGCACGCCGGGTGAATATGTCGCTGGTGTGCGCTACCGTGCCTGGGCGCCGCCTTCCGCGCTGCACCCGACCATCGGCGTGCACAGCCCGCTGGTGTTCGACCTGGTGGACACCTGGAACGGCCGCGCGATTGGCGGTTGCACTTACCACGTTGTGCATCCGGGCGGCCGCAGTTACGAGACTTTCCCCGTCAATGCCAATGAGGCGGAATCTCGCCGTATCGCGCGGTTCTGGGGTCATGGGCATTCCCCTGGCCCGATGCATGTCCGGCGCGAAGGTCGCAATCCGGATTACCCGATGACGCTGGATTTGCGCCGCGCGCCAGAAATCATGACTTAATGATATGGCAAGCGATATGGAATCTGAGCAACAACAGCAACAGCAGCAACAACAGCAACAGTAGCGGTTTGGCCGACCGGTATACTGCGCGTTATGAAAAAATTGCTTGCCTGCCTGTGCATTCTGACGACCACATTGTCTACTGCGCTGGCCAATCCGTTGGCCAATTTGTTTGCTACCGCACCTGCTTCGGCTACCAGCCTGCCAGATCGCGTCGCATTTTCGGTTGCCATTGAACGCGGTGATGTGGCGCAGGCCCGCGCATGGCTGGATGCGGGCCTGCCGCCGGATTTTAAAGGCAGCCTCATTGGCAGCGGCTTGATGATCGGCGCATGGGAAGGAAACATTCCCATGATGGCGTTGTTTTTGTCGCGCGGGGCAGATGTCAATGCGGTAAATGCACATGGTGAAACCGCTTTGTTGCATGCCAGCTGGAAGGGACATCTTGACGCTGTGCGCTGGCTTATTGCACAGGGTGCACAACCCAGTCGGCAGGGTAAGGCATGGTCTGCATTGCACTACGCCGCATTTGCCGGGCACGAGGCCATTGTGCGCTATTTGCTGACACAGGGCGCTGAGGTGGACGCCTTGTCGCCGAATGGTTCAACACCCCTCATGATGGCTGCAAGAGAAGGGCAGGCCGGGATTGCAACTGCTTTGCTCAAAGCCGGAGCACAAGGCGAAATCAATAATGACAATGGCGAAAATGCGGTGCGTTGGGCGATGCGTAACAATAATGTGGTCATTGCCCGCGAGATCGCTGGCAGCAAAAATTTTGCTGCCATTGCTGCCCAGCCAGCAGGCAGCTGGGGTCAGGCGATACGTTCGCAGCCCGTATCGGATCGTGCCGATAAGTTGTTGAAGCAGGCCAGAAAAATGGCCGTGGCGGGGCAGCCTGACGCCGCATTAAAGCTGTATCGCGAAGCGCTGGTGACCATTCAGAAGACAGAGAAGCCCGCGAGCAGAGCGGCTGCGCCGCGCACCGCCACAGGCCTGATGATTTCAGCGCAGCGTGGCAACCCGACGGTGCAATCTACAGGGCTGCGTTATGCCCCGCCAAGGGCTGGATCGGCAGTTGGCACGGCTACTGAAAAAATCAGCAATAGCACCAAGGAGATGGATGCTGTTGCTGATCCAGCAGAAGAACTTTTACGTCGCGCCCGTGCGCTTGAATCAGCTGGTCATCGTGGCGAGGCGCTGGCCGCGTATCGTCAGGCGGCTGCCTTGATGCGCGTCGCACAGTCCGCTCCCTGATTCTCTGATTGAGTCGGTTGTTATTTTTTTAAACCGTGCGCAAAAACCTGGCGTAACTTCGCTGCTTTCGGCCCAACAACAAACTGGCAGTAGGGCTGGTTGGGATTATTTGCAAAATAATTCTGGTGATACGCTTCCGCAGGCCAAAAAGTCGGCGCTGGCAAGACGGCGGTGACGATAGGTTCCGACCATATTTGATTCGCGGTGAGCTCTGCAATCAGTGCATTTGCAAGGGTGACTTGTGCGGCATCATGAGTGAAAATGACGGAGCGATATTGCGTGCCAACATCGTTGCCCTGCCGGTTGAGCGTGGTCGGATCATGAATGGCAAAAAAGGCTTCGAGCAGTGTGCGGTAGTCAATGAGCGTCGGATCGAAATGAACTTGAACGACTTCCGCATGGCCGGTGCGCTCACTGCACACGCTGGTGTAATCGGGATTGTCCGTGTAACCACCTGCATAACCGGAGATCACTGAATTTATCCCGGTGAGTTGAATGAAGGCCGCTTCAAGGCACCAGAAACAACCGCCGCCTAAGGTGGCCAGTTGCATCGGTTGATGAGTTTGAGTGGGGGGCGTCATGGCATTTTGGGCTGGGTTGGTAGAAAACAGTGAACAGGATAAAAGCAAATTCATCCTATTGAAAGATAGGGGGAGGGAAGCCGGGGAGGAAATTGGGGGAGTGAAGCACAGGCAATAACAAACAATAACAAACGCAAACGCCGTGAGTTCAAGGCCAAGCAGGATGGTAAAGCCTCATGGTATTATCTTGCACCGCAACAAAAGGGCGGGACAGTCAAGTTACTTCAAGTCGCTGTCACTCTGCCCCTTGTAAGCTATTTTTGAGATTCCATCCATTTTTCCGCCCTTAAGTCATTCAGTTACCCAGTCTGCCTGGTTTGCACATGCCTTTACCTGCCCCTACTGCTTCTCGAAAAATAGTCCATATTCGCCGCGTCGAAATCGAATGCTGGCATCGTGAAGATGGAATGCTGGATATTGAAGCACGCATGACTGATTTGAAAGACAAGGATTATCCGTTGCCACCTTCGCTGGGCGTGCGCCTTAAAGGCGAACCTTTGCATGATATGCGCGTGCGGGTTACCGTGGATCTGAACATGACCATTCATGATGCAGTTGCCAGTTCGGATGCAGTGCCTTATCCCGGCGGTTGCGACACGATTGCACCGGTATATCAGCAATTGATCGGCTTGAGCTTGCTCAAAGGCTTTCGTCGTGCGGTGATTGAGCGCTTTGGCGGGGTGCGTGGCTGCTCACATATTACCGAGCTGCTGGGCGCGTTGCCTACTGCGGCTTTCCAGACCATGGCTAGTCTTCAGCGCGAGGGTGGCGTTATGGATTGGGATGATCGAGTCACAAAACAACCTGTTCAGCTCGATAAATGCCATGCGCTGGAAATTTCTTCGGAGACCGTTCGGCGTTTCTATCCGCGATGGCATGTAAAAAATAAGGCCGACAACTAAATTAGGCCGGTTAAAATCAAAAAGTCTCATCATTTTCAAACACCATTACTCCCCCAGTAGCATTAACCATTGACCACAAGGATAAGGATGACGCATGAAAATTCATGAATATCAGGGTAAGGAACTCCTGAAACAATTTGGGATGACGGTGCCAAGGGGCATTCCGTGTTTTTCTGTTGATGAGGCGGTGAAAGCTGCTGAAGAGCTTAGCAAGACGCTGGGCACCAAGGTATGGGTTGTGAAGGCACAAATTCACGCCGGTGGACGCGGCAAGGGTGGTGGCGTGAAGGTGGCTAAATCGCTTGATGAAGTGCGTCAATACGCCGGCCAGATTCTGGGCATGCAGCTCATCACGCATCAAACGAGCGCTACCGGGCAAAAAGTGAATCGCCTGCTGATCGAAGAAGGCGCCGACATCAAAAAAGAATATTACCTCGCTGTGTTAACCGACCGCGCCACGCAAAAGGTCGCGATCATGGCATCCTCCGAAGGCGGGATGGATATTGAAGAAGTTGCCCACGCCACGCCGGAAAAGATCCTCAAAGAATTCATCGACCCCCTGATAGGTGTCACTGACCATCAGGCGCTGCTTTTAGCGCAAGGCATTGGTGTGCCGGCTGCTTCGCAAGCCGATGCGGTTGCCCAGATCAAAGCACTGTACACCTGCTACATGGAAACAGATGCCAGCCTGGCCGAAATCAATCCGCTGATTTTGGAAGGTAGCGGCAAGATCAAGGCGCTGGATGCAAAGTTCAACTTCGATCCCAACGCACTGTTTCGCCATCCGGAAATTGTGGCTTATCGTGATCTGGATGAAGAAGATCCAGCCGAAATCGAAGCCTCGAAATTTGATCTCGCGTATATCTCGCTCGACGGCAACATCGGGTGCCTGGTGAATGGCGCTGGCCTGGCCATGGCGACGATGGATACCATCAAGCTGTTCGGCGCGGAACCCGCCAACTTCCTTGATGTCGGCGGTGGTGCGACAACCGAGAAAGTGACCGAAGCATTCAAGATCATGCTTAAGAATCCTGCTGTCAAGGGCATTTTGGTAAATATCTTCGGCG
Source organism: Rugosibacter sp. (assembly GCA_030645365.1). Taxonomy (GTDB): domain Bacteria; phylum Pseudomonadota; class Gammaproteobacteria; order Burkholderiales; family Rhodocyclaceae; genus Rugosibacter. The sequence continues at coordinate 2,813 of JAUSMB010000029.1, read as the reverse complement.
GCATCATGAAGTGCGACACCATTGCCAATGGCGTGGTAACCGCTGCGCGCGAAACGCATCTTTCGGTGCCGTTGGTCGTGCGCATGAAAGGCACGAATGAAGATCTCGGTAAACAGATTCTGAAAGACTCCGGCCTGCCGATTATTTCTGCCGATACCATGGCCGATGCGGCCACCAAGATCGTCGCCGCGCTTCGCTAAGAATTACGCTAAGGAAAATTAACCATGTCCATTCTGATTGATAAAAACACCAAGGTCATCACGCAAGGCATTACCGGTAAAACCGGGCAGTTTCATACTGAAAAATGTCAGGAGTATGCCAACGGCAAGAATTGCTTTGTTGCTGGCGTAAATCCGAAAAAAGCGGGCGAGAGCATTTTTAACATTCCCATTTACGCATCCGTCAAAGAGGCCAAATCGGAAACAGGCGCAACGGTTTCTGTTATTTATGTGCCGCCCGCAGGCGCAGCCGACGCGATCTGGGAAGCTTGCGAAGCCGACCTCGATTTGGCCATCTGCATCACCGAAGGCATTCCTGTGCGCGACATGCTGATGGTGCGTAACAAGATGAAGAAAAAAGTGGCGGGCGGTGGCAAAGAGACGCTGTTGCTCGGTCCCAACTGCCCTGGCCTGATTACGCCGGATGAAATCAAGATCGGCATCATGCCCGGTCATATTCATCGCAAGGGTCGTATCGGCGTGGTTTCGCGTTCCGGCACCTTGACCTATGAAGCGGTGGCGCAGCTCACCGAAATCGGTCTGGGCCAATCCTCGGCTGTCGGGATTGGTGGCGACCCGATCAATGGCTTGAAACATATCGACGTGATGCGCATGTTCAATGAGGATCCGGAAACTGATGCGGTGATCATGATTGGCGAAATTGGCGGTCCGGACGAAGCCGATGCGGCCATGTGGTGCAAGGCCAACATGAAAAAACCAATTGTCGGCTTCATCGCTGGCGTCACCGCTCCCGCAGGCAAACGCATGGGTCATGCTGGCGCGCTGATTTCCGGCGGGGCGGATACAGCAGAAGCCAAGCTGGCGGTTATGGAAGACTGTGGTTTCAAGGTAACACGCAATCCGTCAGAAATGGCTAAATTGCTCAAAGCCATGCTGTAACGAAAAGTTCTCGAAGAGACGCACCGCGCTGGCGCTGGTCATACGGCGCAAGAACTGAAAAAAGCCGCTCCAGCGCATGCCGGAGCGGCTTTTTTGTTTTCAGGGCTAGTGAAATTTACCGTGTTGCCTTGTATTATTCAAAACCACCAAGCAGGAACGGCGCGCGAGCTCGAGCCATTGCTTCTGTGTAGATTAATCTATTGACGGAGCTGAACAATGCAGCGTGATGTCGTGCTGGAAATAGTCACTCGGACAGATACAGGCAAGGTTCGAACAAATAACGAAGATTCTGTTTTGGCGAACGCTGCATGTGGCATTGTCGTCCTTGCCGATGGCATGGGTGGCTATAACGCAGGCGAAGTTGCCAGCGGCATGGCTACCTCGATGCTAGGGAAGTGGCTGGAAAATTCTGCTGCCAAACGTGAGTTGGGGGCTACGTTGGCCGCTGCCTTGTCCTCGACGCACGTCGCATTGGACATCGGGGTTACCGAAACCAATCGGGCTATTTTTTCGGCTGCGCAAAGCCAGGCACAGTATGCAGGAATGGGAACTACACTGGTTATTGGGGTGTTTCAAGGCAATCAGCTGACTGTTGCCCATATTGGGGACTCTCGTGCGTATCGATGGCGAGATAACGAATTGATTCAAATCACCCGGGATCACTCGTGGCTGGAAGAAAAGATCGCCAGTGGATTATTGACCCGTGAGCAGGCACAATTGTCGCGAAATAAAAATCTGGTGACGCGCGCTGTAGGCATTGATGCGCACATCTCTGCTGAAATCCACGATTTTGAGGTAATGAGTGACGATGTTTATCTATTTTGTTCTGACGGACTCAATGATATGGTGTCGGATAAAGAAATTGGCATGACGCTGAATGCGTTGTCGGCTAATCTCGATTTGTGTGCGTCACAGTTGATACAATCAGCAAATGACAATGGCGGGGGCGATAATGTTTCTGTCATTCTGGTCAAGGTAAAAGAACCGCGCCCGGTTTCTGTTAGCTGGTGGCATCGCCTTTTAACTTGTTTCAAGTAATGTAGCGTCATGAAGGAATAAAAGAATGTCAAAACTCATACTTAGTATTGATGGTGCGATTCTTAAAGAAATCCCGCTCACCAAAGAGCGAACGACGATTGGTCGCAAGCCGCATAACGACATTCAGATTGATAATCTGGCGATCTCGGGCGAGCACGCTGTCATTATTACTATTTATAAGGATTCTTTCCTGGAAGACCTCAATAGTACAAATGGTACTTTCGTCAATAACCAGTCAATCAAAAAACATTTTTTACAGACTGGGGATGTCATTACGCTAGGTAAATACAGCCTTAAATATGTAAGTGATGTTGTGCACTCTGACCGCAATGATGATTTTGAGCGCACTGTAATTTTTCGTCCTGGCACAGTGACCATGGCTGCTACCATGACGCCATCAGTTGAAAGCTATAACGCAGCAAGTGCAGTCACAAGTGTTGAACCCCCGGCGCCAAATAACGAAGTCATGGCACAACCTGTTGTTGACCCAGCCCCGGTAGATCATGCCACCCCAACGCGTGCCGCTTCAACTTTTGCTGCGACTGAACTTGTTGCACCGTTGCCATTGGGTGCGATCCAAATTCTTTCGGGTAATAATGCAGGTAAGGAATTGGAGCTAACCAAGACGCTTACCACGCTGGGTAAGCCCAAGACTCA
>JAUSMB010000022.1 GCA_030645365.1 Rugosibacter sp. | reverse complement strand
ATTGGTGAAAACAGCCACGACGTGATGCCATCCATTAGCCAGACCGGTTGAGTTGATGCCATAGACATCGCTGTTGCCGGTATTGAATCCAAAAAAACCACTCACCAGCCACAAGTCATGCGTCTGCCAGCCGATGGGCATAACGCTATTGGTACCATCCCAATACATCCAGAATGACACACTGGTTTTAGCACCCGGCGCTGTGTTCACCGGCAAACCTGAAAGCCTTAATGCGCCACCATTGCTGGAACTGCCCGGAAAGCGCCCATAAGCGCACGTACCGGGGTTGCCTGTACGAGCAGGCGAGGCAAGCGTTGGCGATGGCAAAGGGCTGCCGATTGTCTGCCCGTGGCGATTGTTACCGCTGGCGTCTTTGACTTCACCCGCAACGCCTGTCCATGCAGCCTCTTCCAGGCGGTATTCACCCAGCAACGTGGCTGCGTGCAGAGGCGTCAGCAAGGCAAAGCACAGGATGAAACTCAAACAACCTGTCCGTAAAACAGGCTGTGCCATCGCATGAGCCACACGCCTTGCCAATAAAAGTCGGCGCTGGTGATACGCCGCAATAAGTTGAGCCCGATGACAAAAAGGAGAATTAGTAGCGCCCGGTCGTCCGTGCAAAATCATCTTGGATAATCTGAAAAGACGAAACAGACTCATAACCAGACTCATAGCGTCACCTCCATATGCCGCTCAACATAATCAGGGCTATTGGGCGCATTGTTCGGGCAAGCGCCCGCAGCAGGCTGGTTGCAGGCGGTTGATGTCACTTGAAAAACCGTTGGTCCGCCATTGGCATCAACCGTCGCAGCACACGTTACCGTTACCGTAAAACTTGCCAGTGTGGGCGCAGCAGGCACAAATGACGTGGGTGAGGCAGGACAAACCCGCGCATTGGGGTGAGCATTGCCCACCGCCACCGCCGGTGTGCCATAACTGAAGTTGTACGCTGGCGTGGCTTCGATTTGATAAATGCCCCATTCGACGCCAGACTTGGCGGCCTGATACGCTCGTACCCCCTGGATGTCGAGCGCAGTGCCGATCTGCTGATTGGTGGAGATGCTGACGATGAACGCACCCAGCGCGGCCAGCACAACAAGGATGAAAATTGCCGTGACGATGGCAAAGCCTTTTACGCGGTTGGGTGTGGCGCTCATGGCGTGTTGTCGATGCGGATTTGCTGGGCGAGCGAAATGCGTTCGCCGCTCGCATCGGAGAGGGTGAGGTTGATAAGCAGGAGGCCATTGCGTCCGCTGGCATTGGGCGCATATTCGATGGCGCAGATGACGTTGCCAGCGAGGGGCGCAATCGTGCCACCGGCAGGCGGTGTGGCTTGTGCGGCATTAAAACCATAGCCCCATTGCCGCGTCATGTTAGCGGGCACACCGGCCGGACAGGCATAAGTGACGGCTTGTGTACCACTCGGCACGACCTGAAAGCGGGCATCGGGCGAAGGTAGCGGCGGCGCTTGAATAGCAAATGGATTGGCGGTCAGCGTAACCACATTGCCAGCGACACCTTGCACCTGCGCACGATTACCCCCTGTGTAAGCGTCGGCCGGCGCGTTGCCAGGGCCAAGGTTGTAGGTCACGATGAAATCCCCCACCACGATTGCAGGGTTTGCAAGCATGGGGCCGAGCACGTCAAAGCTCATGTCGGCAGGATTGGTATAACTCAAAAAATCACCGCCCGTCGAGCCATCGGCATCAAAGCGGTAACGCCCGCCGTTACTGGTCATGATGAATTCAATGTAGTTAACACCCGCAGCATTGGCAACGCGCAGGCTGTTGGGCAACGCCAGGCGTAAATCGCGCGTGATGCGGCGCAGGGCGACATCGGCCTGGTCGGTAAGTTCAGCACGGCGTGCAGAATCAAAATAGCCTTGTATCGGTTTGCCAATAAAGACAGCGACGATGGCGCCAAGAATACCCAGAATGGCAATAGTGACGATCGCTTCGATCAGCGTAAAGCCGTTGATGAGGTGAGCTGGGCGACGTGGTGGATAAGCGTGTGGGGTCATCATGGCAATGAGTTCGGCGCGTAGCGCGTGCGGTAACCTTCAACGGTGAGATTCTCGTTGCCAAAGCTCACTGTTACGGTAATTCGTAGCGAAGCCGCCGCTGGCACTGCCGCCACACCTGGCCCAAGCGCATCCTGTGCGACGGCAATGGCGGCGCTGTATCCCGGAGGCACGGCAGTACCGGTGATGCCGGTAGTAATACCTGCGAGGCCGTTGTAGTCGTTGAAGTTATCAAAAGGCGTCACCACACCGCCGCGCGTTTCACTCACTTCTGCCCCCATGCCCTCAGGCGTAGCGCAGGCGGCGGCATTGATTGCCGTGGCCGCCACCGGATCATCCGGGTCACACCAGGTAAAAGGTTGAGCGGCGACCTCATCCATCAAACCTTCAGCGATAGCCAACATCTGTTTACGGATCATCGGGTCGGCGCTATGGCTTACCGTCAAGTTGAGCACAGAAAGGATGCCCGCCAACCCGACGCTGACAATGACGATGAAGACAATCAGCTCGATCAGGGTGATGCCGCGCTGGGCGTGGTCAGCGTACATAGCCTGTTTCCGCAGTGACATTGATGATGTAATTACTCGTGCCACCCGTCACCGTGTAAGCGGCGGCGGCAGAGGGGCGGCCGAGCGGATCAAAACTGATTGCTACCGGCCCGGCAAGCGCTACTCCGGCGGGTGCACAAACCTCATTGATTGGGCCGCCACAAGCGGAATCGCTCACGGGCAATGCAAGCTGTCGGGGACAAGTGCCTGCGCCCGGGGCGTCGGTTGGCACATTATCAATCGTGAGCACAAGGCTGTTGCCAGCTAGCGCAATACAGGTAATTCGCCGTTGCGCCACCGCCGACTTTCTGGCAAATTCGAGCGTGGCCTTAAGCTTGTCGCGAAAGCCGACTTCGTTAAAACCAGAAAAATTGAAACGCGGCAACGCCACGGTGGCGAGAATACCCATGAGCACCATCACCATGATCAACTCTACCAAGGTGAAACCGGTTTGTGGCTTATGACGAAAATGCGATAATGACAAGGGCAATCTCATGGTTTGAGTTTAACGCAAGCAGACGAATACTGGGCCTGGCTCAGCATTGCCATTCACCACGAACGAACGCTATAATCCGCGACCGCGCTGTTGTAGCTCAGTTGGTAGAGCAACTGATTCGTAATCAGTAGGTCGCCAGTTCGATTCCGGCCAACAGCACCAGTAGCACCAAGGCTTGCTCCAATGCAGGCTTTTTCAACGTGCGGCTAGCTGCGGATGGCTGCAAGTCACCCATATGACTACCGGAAAACCAGCACCGGAATTTTCGAGTGCGTCAGTACTTTCTGGGTTTCAGAGCCAAGCAATAATCCGCTGATGCCACGTCGCCCGTGTGAGGCCATGAAGATCAAATCTGCGCCCACTTGCTGAGCCGCTGCGATAATGCCTTCCCATGGTGCCCCATTTGTCAGGCTGAGCACGGTGACTTTAACTCCCTGCGCTGCGGCGCTGGCTCTGGCCTCAGCTTCGCTCAAAATTTCATGCGCTTGCTCTTCCGCCATTTCGGCAAATCGCTCAGGCGTTGTCGGGTCGATAAGTGCACCTTCGCCATAAAAAGCCATGGGATATTCTGGTTTGGCAAAGAAAAAAGTGATTTGCGCACCGGTTTCTTTAGCAAAAATAATCGCTTGATCGGCGGTGTTTGCCGAGAGATCTGAGCCATCCACGGGTACAAGAAGATGCTGGAACATGGTAACGCCCTCCCTAGGTGATGATGTGCTTTGAAAGCAAATCTATTTGATCAGTCTAGCGCAACCTGCGGTAGGTGCGTTGATCTAGATCACCTATAGGGCATGGAAAAACTAGACAGAGGGGTAGAAGCATATCTCGCTAAAGATAACTTAGACCAGACGGTGCTGGCGATTAAAAGTCGGCGCTGGCGAGACGGCGCCGACGCCCGAGCACAACGTGCAGAGGCAGAATGAATATCAGCAATCCGCCGACGACCTGATGCACGAGACTTCCCGCATCACGCCAATCCTCTGCTGGTGGGTAATAAAGCATCAATCCGCTGACGGCAAGCAGCAGCAAAGTAGCTGTCAGTGTCGTGCCGCTGGCGCGATTGCGGCGCGCTTTCCAGCCCCCCCACTGATGCTGCGGGAACAACGAACCGGCCAGCCAAAGCAGCAGGTAGGCAGCGCAGCCATGCGCGACCAGCAGCCGGTGCCGCCACAGGCGCATTGGATCGGAAAAATCTTCCGGGTCGAGTAGAAAGCCCAGCACTATCCAGCACAGACCGGTGACGGCAATGAAGGTAGTCGCCGCATAAATCAGCCGCCGGTAGTTCCGGCTGATCGCCAAGCCGCGAATCAGGCTCATGGCGCTACCGCCTTTTTCATCGCCTCCTGGTGCAGCCGCAAGGCCAGCTTCGCCATCCGCGTCATCGCCCGCACCGATAGTGTGGCACCGCTGATGCCGTCAATGCTGCGATCCAGTTGCTGTTTGTCACCCAACTGGGCACCAGTGAACTGGCGCAGGAAATTCGGGCTTTGCACTTCCCAGCCACGGCTTTCACGGTAAACCAGCACGCGCATGCGCTCGATGCGGTCGTCGTCGACGGCAATGCCGACAGTGATCGGCATCTCTTTACCGACTTCGTCCAATACCCAGGCTGTGCGATGACCAACGCGCCAATAGTGCAGGCGGGCCGCGCTGATATCACGCCCGAGAATGGCGCGCACGGCAGGCCGTAACTCTGCCGTGAGCCATAGGACTTCAGGTACAACAGGCACGGCAGGTTGAGCAAACACCTCACGCAAAAAGCGCGCGGTCTCCGCCTCCGCATCGGCTGCTGCTGCGGGCAGTGCCCAAAGCAACATGAATGCCGACAAAAGAAGGCGGATACGTGTCATATCAGAACTGGTAGCCCACGCCCAGATTGAGGCCATTCTGGTTTTTGCCATCGTCATTATTCTGCCGCTGATAATCGGCCTTGAGCACCACGTCAGGATGCGGCCAGTAGTTCATGCCGACATCGATCTGCTTTTTCTTGCTGGCAGTATTATCACCTGCCGTGTTATCCCACAGATTGTAGCGAGCGAACACCCCCCATTGTTCGGAGAGCCTGAAGGACGGCTCGACATACCAGCCTTTTTGCTTGTCAGCGCCGATGGCTTTTGGGCCGTTGCCATCCAAAGACCACTGTGCGTACAGCGCCTTAAGACCAAACGGCCCTTTGTTGATGACGCTGTGAACTTCATACAAATTAGCGCTGCCTGCGCTAGCATCCAGACCTTGGGTGATGTCGCTCTGATGCTGAACGGTGCCACCGAGCTCAATGCCAGGAATCGCCGTCCATTTCAAACGGGCGGTGGCGGCCAATTTCTTGGCATTTGCCTCGCTGGTTTTCTGACGGCCGTCACGCGGCCTGTAGTTTGTGGCTGCTGTCGTGGCAAGCCCTTCGTGGAGGGCGACATCGTAGCTGAAGCCGCTGCCGAATCGCCCCGACAGCGCCGCGCCGCCCGCCCACCAGGTGGCAGGAATAATGTCTTTTTCGACCGGATTACGCTCGACGCCATAGAAGGTCGGCGGCTCGTGCGTTTCGTTAATGATGCCGACCGGAATCATGAACAGGCCGGCCTTGGCGCGGTGCTTGTCGTTCAGGTCAAACTCGACATAGGCCTGTTCCAGTTCGATTTCACCCGGCAGGGCTTTGCCAAGGCCTGCGTTGCCCGTATCCTTGTCCTTGACAAGAGCATGCTCTACTTCCAGCTCCGAGAAAAATCGCGTGCGCGAGTTGAATTCATGGCCAAAAAACAGCACGAAACGATGCAAGTCGATCTCGTCCTTGCTGGCTGCGCCGCCTTTACCGTCCAGCGAGTTGTAATGCATCTCACCATAACCGCCCAATTTCGTTTTATCTGCCCAGCTTGATTCAGACGAATTACCCGTGGTGGCTATTTTTTCCATCTGCTCACCTGTCGCTTCGACTTTCTGATCAGTCTGTTGCAATTGTTGCTTCAATGAGTGGTTTTCTTTTTCCATTGCATCGAGGCGAGCTTCAAGTGCTTTCAGCCTGTCTTCAGTACTGACATCGGCCGCCCAGCCAGGCGCTGTAAACAGGCCGATAACGGCAAGAGCAAGGGTCTTACGGGCAAAGCAGGCAAAACGGGGCAAGCGATAAGACATGGCAATTCTCCTTGGTAAGTTATTGTGGCTGGCTGGGAGATATCACCTGGCTTGCCTGGGGTTGAAAATGGCAAAGTGAAACTACGGTTGGTGCGATTCCTCGACGAGAATAACGCAGGCAATAACGTCTTCCAACGCCAGCTCGGCATGTTCGACAGCTATGCGCGTTACCGGATAGTGAGCAAGCAAGGTGATAGGCGTTCCGGGAGTGAGCCCCCAAGCTGAGAGATGGCCGCGCAAGTCGGGCGCAAGAGTGCTATCGAAACCGCGCACCACGAGTTTGCTGCCGGGGGCAAAGTCACGCAGGGTACGCATCAGGCGAAGCCAACCAAAAGCAGGGCACGATGCAGCAAGCCGCCGATGAGAAAAGCCAGCGGTGTAATCAGCGATAGCATGATGACGGCTGTCTTCAGTCCTTGTTCCTTGACAATAACCAGCATGCTGGCAATGCAGGGCACAAACAGAGTTAGCGTAACCAGCCCGACCAGTCCTTGTTCGGGCGACAGCGCGCTACCCATGGCAAACAGCCCCGTGGCGCCGAAATCACGTCGCAAAAAGCCCATCAAGAAGGCAGCTGAGGCCTCTTTGGGCAAACCCAGCCAGCCGGTGACCAGTGGCTCGCCAGCGTGAATCAGCCAGGGCAGTACACCGATGAGGTCAAGAGTGAACATCAGCGCTGCACCAATAAGAAACAGCGGTATTACTTCTTGAAGATACCACTTCAGACGCGACCAGGTTTTCTTGGCGACATTGCCCATGACGGGCAGACGCATAGGAGGCAACTCCGTCATCAGCGGAATGCGCCGCCCCTTGACCAGCTTGCCTGAAAGCCAGCCGACGGTAAATAACACGGCAATTATCGTTCCCAGCCAAATCAGAAATGCCCCTGTGCCATAACTCGCCAGCATGCCCATGACGACGCCCAGTTGCGCCGAGCAGGGGATCGCCAGCGCCAGGAGGAAGGTGACGATCAACCGCTCGCGCGGGGTATGCAGGATGCGCGTGGTGAGCGTAGCCATGGTCACACAACCCAGACCCAGCACCATCGGCAACACGGCTCGGCCATTCAAGCCCAGCATCTTGAAGGCACGGTTGGAGAGCACCGAGAGCCGGGCAAAGTAGCCAGAATCCTCAAGAATGCCAAAAGCAATGAAGAAGGTGGTGACAATAGGCAGGATCAGCGCCAGTGCATAGGTCATGCCCATGGTCCACAAGCCGTACGGGCCGACGAGAAAATTCTGCAGCCACACAACGGGTATCCACGTGGTGACGATGTGCTGGAACCAGGGATTGATGATGCCGTTGAATAAATCTTCTTCCAGGAAACCAACCAACACACCCGCGCCGAACTGGCCAACAAAAACATAAACCGAATAGAGCACCAGCGCGACCAGCGGCCAGCCTAGCCAGCGATGTACCGACCACTGACCAATGCGCTGCACTAACTGATTGCCCATCTGACCAGTCTCTCGAACAACGCGCCGGACAATGGCTTCAGCTGCAGTCATGCGGGCACGCTGCAAAATTTCTGACAGCGGCTCGGTGAATTCGTCCTGCAGGCGCTCACGCCGTGCTGCGAGGGCAGGTAGATCGGCATTTTGCGCACCTTGGGCGGCAAGCCATTCCTCGGTTGCCTTGTCGTCCGCCAGATACAGCAGGGCAACAACGCGCGGCGACAAATTCGCAACTGGCAGCATCAGCACCAGATCATCAATCGCCGCCTCGATTTCATTGGCATAGGTAAGACGAAAAACAGGAATCTTCGCAGTGGTAATCGCGCGCGACAACGCGTCTATGCCTTCGTTACCCGTAGCCACTGTAGGCACCACGGTGAGCCCCAGCTCGACTGCTAACTTGGCTGGATCAAACGCCATGCCACATGCCCGGGCTTCATCCATCATGTTCAGAGCCAAAACCATAGGCACGCCCGCTTCGGCCAGAAGCAGAGCAAGTTGCACGGTGCGGCGCAAGTTCTTGGCATCCCCCACCTGTACCAAAGTGCGCAATTTTTCGTGCAACAATATATATGCCGTAGCCTGCTCATCTTCGCTGCGCGCTGGCAGCGTCAAGATACCGGGCGTATCCAGTATCGTCTGTTCAGGATGGTCGCGTCGTTGGCCACGCGTCACCTCAACCGTCGTTCCAGGATAATTCGAGACGTTGGCATACCGCCCCGTCAGGCGATGAAAAATAACCGATTTGCCAACATTTGGCTGGCCAACAAGCGCAATAGAATTCATGGCCGGTATTGAATCACAATGAGTTTCATGAAAACCTTATTTTGTCAAAATTAGCTTGCCTTGCGGGGTTTTCCGCAATCGATATATCTTGCCAGCATGAATAATCTGGACTTCCTGGTAGCTATCGTTAGCGAACAATGCGGCGCTATCCATTACCCGAGTAGGTGGCATTTTTTCAACGGCTTGACCGAGCAGCGGTCGGGTGGAAGAAAGTGATTCCATAAAAATAGGAACATCCCTTATTTCTTAATGAGAATCATTATTATTAATAAATACAGGAATGTCAACAACAACGAACGCTCTATGGCTGAAGCCCTTAACGGTGTTTCAAACACCGTTAAGGGCTTCAGGGTATTACTTAGTGCTAACAGAGGCAGAGTTAAGCCTTGGCACCAAGCATCAGTGAGCAGGCGCTCCCATGGGTGCCTGGATGGTGATCCACTTCCACTCCGTACAATGATCGATATCTGTTGCCGCACCTTCGCGGCCCATGCCGGAGTCTCCCACACCACCGAAGGGAACGTGGGGTTCATCTTGCAACGAAGGCGCATTGATATGCACCATGCCAGTGTGAATGCCTTGTGCCAGGCGCAAGGCTTCAGCCAGGTTTTGTGTATACACAGCAGCTGAGAGACCATACGTGGTGTCGTTAGCAATGGCCAGGGCTTCGTCCGCTGAATCCACTTTATAAACAGCGGTCACCGGGCCGAATGTTTCTTCGTAGTAACACGTCATGCCTTTTTTGACACCCGTCAAAATGGTTGAGGCGCAACGATTACCATCCCACACGCCGCCGGTTTCTAGGGTGGCGCCATTGGCAACCGCATCTTCAATATGCTGACGCACACGGTCGCGTTGACGTTGCGAAATGATCGGGCCGGTTACAGTTCTTGGATCGCGTAGATCGCCAAATCCGAGAGTGGACGTAATCGCCTTAAACCGCTTGAGGAAATCGTCATAAACTGGCGCTTCAACGAGGATACGGCTAGACCCCATGCACACCTGGCCTTGATAGAAAAACATACCCATCACGGCACCCATCGCGGCAGCATCCAGATCAGCATCTTTCAAAACAATCAATGGGCTCTTGCCACCCAGCTCAAGCAGCACGCGCTTCATATGCTTGCCACATAGTTCTGACAAATGACGGCCAACACGTGTAGAGCCAGTGAAATTAACCCCCTTCACATGCGGATGTGTCACCAGGGTGTCACCAATTTCATGGCCATAGCCTGTTAGCACATTAAATGAACCTGCTGGGAAGCCTGCGTCACGCAACAGCTCAGCGACGCGGATGGCGACGACGGGTGCCTCTTCGGACGCCAGCATCACCACGGTGTTTCCTGTAGCCAAGGGGCCGGTACACTCAACAAAGGCTTTAATCAAAGGCACATTAAAGGGAGTAATGCAGGCAAATACACCCAAGGGTGAGCGGGTTGCCATCGAAAAACGTCCGGGCACATCAGAGGGCAGCGTCATGCCCGTCACGCGACGCGGAATCCCTGCCGCAGTGCGCAAGGCATCGATGGAAAACTTCACCTCGAACTGTGCCTTGAACAGCGGGGAACCCCCTTCTTCAATCAGTACATTGATAAATTCCTCAGCGCGTTCTTCAAGCAAATCGGCAGCTTTAGACAACCAGGTTTCGCGCTGGCCGGGGGTGGTCATCCGATAGCTGGGAAAAGCCGCGTGAGCTGCCTCTACTGCACGCTTCACGTCTTCTACCGAGGCGCGAGCGGATTCCGCCATCGGCGTATCTTGTTCTGGATTCAACTTGATAAACGTTGCATTGCCCTGTGCTGCACAAAACTCACCGCCAATCCACAGTTTGGTTTGAATCAAAGATGTTACGGGCTCATTCGCTCCCATGACTTGCTCCTCAGTTTTTAGAAATTAAAGTTAAAAATAACAACTGGTTATAGAAATTCTTCATCGATTGATGGCTCATGTCAGCCGAATCAATCACTCAACTCAGGCGACTCGATAAGCCGATTGAAATACATCAAGATTCTTGAACGACAGGTGCAGAAGTATTCTCCTCTTTGTCTGATCTGTCAATCATTGACCAATGAGTCATCAAAGAACAATCAAAAACGATTGCGTACAGGCCAGGCGATATAATCCTCACCTTTTCAAGGAGTAGCTATGAGTTTGAATCGTGTGCCATCAGGCAAAAATTTACCTGATGACTTTAATGTAGTTATCGAAATCTCGATGCATTCCGAGCCGATCAAATATGAAGTCGACAAAGAATCCGGCGCGATTTTTGTTGATCGCTTCATGTCAACTGCCATGCACTACCCGTGCAACTATGGCTACATTCCGCATACGATTTCTGGCGATGGCGACCCGGTGGACGTGCTCGTTGTCTCACAATTTGCCCTGCCACCCGGCATAGTGGTGCGTTGCCGTCCAATAGGCATGCTCAAAATGGTCGATGAAGCTGGTGAAGACGCCAAACTTCTGGCAGTGCCGGTGGACAAGCTCACCACGTTGTACAGCAACATTAAAACCCAGCAGGATTTGCCACCAAGTCTGCTCAACCAGATTTCGCACTTCTTTGAGCATTACAAAGACCTGGAGCCAGGTAAATTCGTCAAAGTACAAGGTTGGGTTGGCTTAGATGAAGCCAGAAGTGAAATCATGAGCGGCGTAGCCACTTACCAGGCCGCCAAAGACAAGCCCGCGTATTGATATGCATATTGATTGCATATTGATTTTATCGTTCGCTGACCACTGACACTGACATTTTGTCGATTGACGCTTGAATTCAAGGCTATAGTTCCCTCCATGTCCAAGCTACGCATCGCGATTGCCCAGCTCAATGTCACGGTGGGCGATCTTGTCGGCAATGTGGCACGCATTCAGGCGTTTGCCGCCCGCGCCCAGGCCGGTGGCGCGCACGTGTTGCTCACACCCGAGCTCGCGCTCTGCGGCTATCCGCCAGAAGACTTGCTGCTGCGGCCAGATTTTTATCGCGCATGCCATACCGCGCTGAATTCTCTGGCACAAACCGCACCGCTGCCTATCATCGTCGGCCACCCGCTGTTTGAGGATAACGCCTATAACGCCGCCTCGCTGCTAATGGATGGCCGTATTGTGGCGACCTATCGCAAGCACCGCCTGCCCAATTACGAAGTGTTTGACGAAGAGCGCTACTTCGCCGCAGGCGATGTGCCTTGTGTCGTCGAGCTCAATGGTGTGCGCTGCGGGCTGGCGATCTGCGCCGATGTCTGGGAAGCAGGCGCCGCTGAAGCGGCAGTGGATGCAGGTGCCGAATTGCTGCTCACACTCAACGCCTCGCCATTCCATCTGGATAAACAGGCTCAGCGGCACGAGGTGCTGCGCGAGCGCATTACCGCCACGGGTCGCCCTGTCATCTACGCCAACCTGGTGGGTGGCCAGGATGAACTGGTGTTCGATGGCGCATCCTTCGCCATGAATGGCGCAGGTCAGCTGACACACCAATTACCAGCCTTTGCCAAAGCGCTGGAATTTGTTGATTACGCTGACGGGAAAATTCTGCCCGGCACGGTGGCACCAACCCTCACCAGTGAAGCCGCCTTATGGGGTGCATTAACACTCGGCGTGACAGATTATCTGGGCAAGAACCGCTTCCCTGGCGCCATCATTGGTTTATCAGGCGGCATTGATTCAGCGCTCACGCTGGCAATTGCTGTCGACGCGCTCGGCGCCGATAAAGTACGCGCGGTGATGATGCCCTCCCCGTGGACTGCGCAAATGAGCCTGGATGATTCGCGCGCGATGGTCAAACACCTGGGTGTCGAATATGACGAGATCGCCATTGGTCCGCTGATGGAACAATTCGCCGTCTCGCTAGCGCCGACTTTTGCTGGACTCGGGCCGAAACCCGCAGAGGACACAACAGAAGAAAACCTGCAAGCACGCATCCGCGGCATGCTGCTCATGGCATTATCCAATCGCAGCGGGCGCATTGTGCTCACTACTGGCAACAAGAGTGAAATGGCCGTCGGCTACGCCACGCTGTACGGCGACATGGCGGGTGGTTTCGCCGTCATCAAGGATGTCGTCAAAACCCGCGTGTATGATCTGGCGCGTTGGCGCAATACCGTCTCTGATGTCATCCCGCAAAACATCATCACGCGCGCACCCTCGGCTGAATTAAAACCCGATCAAACCGACCAGGACACGCTGCCACCCTATGCCGTGCTCGATGCCATCATCGAGGCCTACATGGAGCATGACGAAAGCCCGCGTGAAATTATCGCGCGCGGCTATAGCGAAGCCGATGTGCGCAAAGTGGTCGGCATGCTCAAACGCAACGAATACAAGCGTCGCCAGGCACCGGTAGGCATTCGCGTGACGCAACGCAGTTTTGGTAAAGACTGGCGCTATCCGATAACATCGGGCTATCAAGATGAATACTAAATCACTAAATAATGGGAGAGCATTTAAATGAAAAAAATCGAAGCCATCATCAAACCTTTCAAACTCGATGAAGTGCGCGAAGCGCTCTCCGAAGTTGGTGTCACCGGCCTCACCATCACCGAGGTCAAAGGTTTTGGCCGTCAAAAAGGCCACACCGAACTCTATCGCGGAGCAGAGTATGTCGTTGACTTTCTTCCCAAGATAAAAATCGAGATCATCGTGACGGACGATACCTTAACCCTTGCCATCGATGCGATTATCAAAGCAGCTCACACCGGCAAAATCGGCGATGGAAAAATTTTCGTCCTGCCCATCGAGCAAGTCGTGCGCATTCGTACCGGCGAAACGGATGAATCGGCGATTTGATCGCCGATTCATCCCGCCATTTCATCGTTTGTCGGCCGTTTTCTCAGATGCGGCATCATGACCACGGCAGTTGTTTTCATCTGGCTTGGCGGATTACCACTGCGTGTTCGTGCCCTCAACTAGATAACGACACATGAAGGTTTCATAGGCCTTGCCGTATTACCAGCGCCGACTTTTTAATCCTTCGCGCTATCCTCGCGCCGCTTGCAGCAACACGATCACCGCACCGGCGCCGCCATCAATCGGGCGCGCCTGGCAAAAGGCAAGGACTTCGCGTCGCCGGCTGAGCCAGCTCAGCACCAGTTGTTTCAGCACGGGCTCGCGGCCCGGCGAGTGTTGGCCCTTGCCATGCACGATGCGGATGCAGCGCTGTGCGCTGGCTTGGCATTCGGCGAGAAAAGTGGCGAGGGCCGCGCGTGCCTCGTCGCGGGTGTGGCCGTGCAGATCGAGCGAGGCTTGCACCACCCAGCGGCCGCGCCGCAGGTCGCGCAGCATGCGCAGCGAGATGCCATCACGCCGCCAAGCGGCTTCGTCACCCCCTTCGAGAAACAGATCAGAAAGTAGCGGGCCATACAGCGATTCATCAAGCGCTGCAGCTTCGTCCAGCTTGCGCTGATGTGGAATCGCAAGCGGCGGAAGCGGTTCGTGGTAAACACGATCCGATACCAAAGGTTCAGCATCGGCAACAGCAATGCGGAATAGCGCTTTTTCTTCAGTAGTGAGCACGGGGCGTTGTTTCGGTTTTTCACTTGCGGCACCGGGGGCAAGATGCCGCTTGCCGCCACGCCCGCCGCTCATGCCTTACGCCAGATCGTCCAGATAGCGCTCGGCATCCAGCGCGGCCATGCAGCCGGTGCCGGCGCTGGTGACGGCTTGACGATAGATGTGATCCTGCACATCACCAGCAGCGAAAATGCCGGGAATCGAAGTGGCCGTGGCATTGCCCTTGCGGCCGCATTGGGTGACGATGTAGCCGTTTTCCATCTCTAGCTGGCCAGTGAACAATTCGGTATTCGGTTTGTGCCCGATAGCGATGAACACGCCATGCAGCGCGAGGTCTTCCGTCTTGCCGGTGCTCACCTCTTTGATGCGCATGCCGGTAACACCGGTTTTATCCCCGAGCACTTCATCAAGTGTCGAGTTCCACTTGATAACCACCTTGCCGGTTTTTTCTTTCTCAAACAATTTGTCCTGCAATATTTTTTCGCCACGAAACTTGTCGCGGCGATGCACGACAGTGACTTTGCTGGCAATGTTGGCCAGGTACAGCGCTTCTTCCACCGCCGTGTTGCCACCGCCGATCACCGCAACTTCCTGGTTCTTGTAGAAGAAGCCATCGCAGGTCGCGCAGGCGGAAACGCCCTTGCCAGCGAAGGCCTCTTCGGAAGGCAGGCCGAGGTATTGGGCGGATGCGCCGGTGGCGATGATCAGCGCATCGCAGGTGTATTCGCCACTATCACCCACCAACCGGATGGGTTTCTCGGTGAGCTTGGCGGTGTGAATGTGGTCGAAAATCATTTCCGTGTTGAAGCGCGCGGCATGTTTTTCGAAGCGCGCCATCAGTTCGGGGCCTTGCACACCATCGGCATCCGCCGGCCAGTTATCCACGTCAGTGGTAGTCATGAGCTGCCCACCCTGCGCCATGCCGGTGATCAGCACCGGGTTCAGGTTGGCGCGGGCGGCATATACGGCGGCGCTGTAACCCGCCGGGCCGGAGCCGAGAATCAAAAGACGAACGTGACGGGTGCTCATGGCGAAAATATCCTGTAGTTGAGGGCGAATCAATTATATAAGACATATAAAACGCGCTTACGGCATAATCGATTGTTGATTTTCAAAATGCAGTTCTCCCCAAACAATTTAATTTCATCACACCATGAATCCTTTGCTTGATTTCAGCGGCTTGCCCCGTTTTGACACCATTACGCCGGAACACGTCGCTCCCGCTATCCATCAGCTGCTGGAAGAAAACTCTGCGCTGGTTACACGCCTGATCGCACCCGGCACGCCCGCCACTTGGGATGATTTTGTACAGCCCATGCTGGATGCAGGTGAACGTCTGTCCCGCGCATGGGGCGTTGTCGGCCACCTGCATTCAGTCAATGATATTCCACCCTGGCGCGAAGCCTACAACGCGCTGCTGCCCGAGGTTTCCAGCTTTTACGCTGACTTGGGCCAGAATCTGGTGCTGTATTCGAAGTACAAGGCCCTGGCGGAAAGTGCGGCATTTAGCTCACTCACTGCGGCGCGCAAAAAAATTATCGACAATGAGTTGCGCGACTTTCGGTTGTCTGGCGCAGAATTGCCGGAAGACAAGAAGCCCCGTTTCAAGGCCATCCAGGAAGAGCTCTCGGCACTCGCCGCCAAGTTTTCCGAAAATGTGCTAGATGCCACCAATGCGCATGCTGAATGGATTGCCGATGCAGCAGATCTTGCCGGTCTGCCAGATGATGCCATCGCGGCGGCGCGTGCAGCGGCGGAGAAAGAAGGCAAGCCGGGCTGGAAGTTCACGCTGCATGCGCCCTCGTATATGCCCGTGATGCAATATGCCGACAACCGCGATTTGCGTGCGCGGATGTATCGCGCCTCGGCCACGCGTGCGGCGGAATTCGGCCCGACTCAATGGGATAACGGCCCGCTGATCGATCAAATTCTCGCGCTGCGCAGCGAAGAAGCAAAGCTGTTGGGCTACGCCAATTTTGCCGAAGTATCGCTGGCCACAAAGATGGCTGAAAACCCCGCGCAAGTCATCGCTTTTTTGCGTGATCTGGCCCACAAGGCGCGTCCTTTCGCCGAGAATGATTTGGCTGAGCTACGCGCTTTTGCACAAGCAGAATGCGGTCTTGCCACGCTGGAAAGCTGGGATATGGCCTGGGTTTCTGAAAAACTGCGCCAGTCGCGCTACAGTTTTTCTGACGACGAGGTAAAGCAGTATTTTCCTGAACACAAGGTGCTGGCTGGTTTATTCCGTGTCGTTGAATCGCTCTATAACGTGCAACTGTTGCCGGACACCGCGCCGGTATGGCACCCGACGGTGCATTTTTTCCGTATCGAACGTGCGGGGCAGTTGATTGGTCAGTTTTACGTTGATCTGTATGCCCGAGAAACCAAGCGTGGCGGCGCCTGGATGGATGAAGTGATCACGCGTCGCCGCTTAATGGTAAACGCGGCAAACGCGACCAGCGCCAACTTTTCGAGCGCTGACGCTACTGAAATTCAAACCCCGGTCGCCTATCTGAATTGCAATTTCCCGGCGCCTCTCGGCGAGGGTGAACAACAACGCCCCGCCACATTCACCCACGATGATGTCATCACGTTGTTTCACGAGTGTGGTCATGGCTTGCATCACTTGCTCACACAAGTGGATGAACTACCGATTTCCGGTATTCGGGGTGTGGAATGGGATGCGGTGGAGCTGCCCAGCCAGTTCATGGAAAACTTCTGCTGGGAATGGGATGTTCTAAGCGGCATGACAACGCACGTCGATACCGGTGCGAAGCTACCCCGTGCGCTGTATGACAAGATGCTCGCCGCGAAGAACTTTCAGAGCGGCATGCAGATGTTGCGCCAGATCGAACTCAGCTTGTTCGACTTTCAGCTGCACGACAACTATCAGCCCGGTAGCACACAAACAGTACGGCAATTGCTTGATGACGTGCGCCGTGAAGTGGCAGTGATTGTGCCACCGGAATGGAATCGCTTTCCTAACAGCTTTTCGCACATTTTCGGTGGTGGTTATGCGGCGGGATACTACAGCTACAAATGGGCTGAAGTGCTTTCCGCCGATGCGTATTCCGCTTTTGAAGAAGCCTGCCAAAAAACCGGCAGCACCCTGGATGCAGAAACAGGCGAGCGTTTCTGGCGCGAGATTCTGGCCGTCGGCGGATCACGCCCGGCGCTTGAATCCTTTACCGCTTTTCGTGGTCGTGCGCCGCAACCGGATGCGCTACTCAGGCATAACGGCATGACTATGGCATCCTGACCATCGACAAATCACCAGCAATGTCGCTCGATGTGATAGTGACAAGAAAGTCATGCAGCAAGACTCACAACGCCCAGTGTAGAAAGGGTTGCAATTTCCTCTAGGGTGTATCCACATTCGGCGAGCAAAGCAGCAGTGTGTTCGCCGATGCGCGGTGGCGGCGGCATCCGCTCCACGGAGCACATGCCCTGCGCGAGCTGTGCCGGAAAAGGAATCAACGGCAGGCCGGGCATTTTAGGATGCGCCTGAAAGCGGGTCGCCAATACAGGGTCGGCCATCGCCTGCGGCACCGTATTTACCGGCCCGCACGGAATATCGACAGCTTCAAATCGCTTGACCCAATCAGCTGCGGGTTGGGTGGCAAAAATTTCTTCCAACAGCAGCAAAAGCTCATGTCGATTTTCAATCCGTGCCGAGTTTTTTGCAAACCGCCAATCCTCTATCCACTGGGGCCGATCGATGATCTGGCAGAACCGGCGAAAGGCCGATTCATTAACAATGGAGACACTGAAATAATCCCCATCGCTACCTTGAAAATGTCGGCTGGGCACAGCAATCGGCAGGTTGACTTCGCGTACTGGCGCACGGCCTTCGATGAAAAATTCGCCCACCTTGGATGCCATGAAATTGAACATGGTATCGATCAATGACAACTCAACCCGCTGGCCATGCCCGGTTTGCCGCCAGTGCATTATCGCGGCCAGCACGCCCACGGCACCACACATGCCGGAAGCGACATCAACGATAGGCAAGCCGATGCGTATGGGCGGGTCACTCTCTTCACCGCTGGCAAAAAATCCCCCGGCCAGACCCTGAATCACGCTATCAACGGCGGGCTTCAAGCGTGCGGGGCCATCTTCGCCAAAGGCGGAGACAAAGTAATAAATGATCTCTGGGTTAATGCGCTGTACATCTTCATAGCGCAAGCCGTAACGCTCGGTGAAATCCGGACGAAAGTTATGCACCAGCACCTGTGCTTGGCGCATGAGTCGATCGAGTATTTCTTTGCCTTCGGGTTTGCGTAAATCCAGGGCAATGGATTCTTTGCCGCGATTACACGCCATAAAGGTCACGCTTGATTCGTTATAAAAAGGCGGGCCAAAGTGCCGCCCATCTTCACCCGCGAGCGCTTCTACCTTGATCACGCGCGCACCTAGATCAGCTAATACCATGGCGCTATAGGGCCCTGCGATCAGGCGCGATAAATCCAGCACGGTGATGCCACTCAGCACCCCTTCAAGTACGCTTGATTTTGTCTCTGTATTTTTGATCAACACTCACCCCACTGTTTTATTATTTTGCGCTATCGCAACCGGCATTAAAGCCACCCAGGATTTACTCAGCATAAACCAGATGATGCTCGCCACCTGCAAAACCAGCAAACCGCCCCACGCGATCTGGAGCGCTTCTGCACGCGCAAATCCGTGGGCCTGCGCCAGATCAACTACGCCGCCAAAACCCCACTGCAAGCCAAAACCGCCAAGAAATACGGTCAAGTTAAGACAGGTGTTTGCGCGGCCTGAAAGCTGCGCCGGGTAGTAGCTGGCATGCGCGGCATAAATCAAATTGAAACTGGCACAGAAAAATCCGAAGAGCACCCACATCAGATGGCTCTCCCCCACGTCCAGGATCAGCAACAAAGAAACCCCTAATGCGGCCAAAGCACCCCAGGAAAAAAGCCCTTCAGTGGTTAAACCGCGACGGATCAGCGAGGCTATCTGAGTTGCCAGCAAAAAATAGCCTATCGTTAATGTGATGCTTAGCAGCAGCATGTGAAATGAAGAATTTTGCTGAGAGTAAGCATTAACACCCAACAGCCAGGGCATGGCCCACAAGCCCTGGATGGAAACAAAACCGCCAATGAGAAAACCCGTTTGCGGTGCAAATCTCCAGAAAGCACGGGAAACAAATATGCTGCCAATCCCGCGGATAAGATCAGCCAACGGTACCGTTTGTGCAGGCTGATCTTGCTCTGGCGTTTTGCGTATGGCATACGCTGCGATGAATGTCAGGGCCGCCAAACACAGAAAAATATTGCGCCAGCCGACATAAGGCAACAACAAATTAACCGGTGCACTCGCGGTGATGCCACCCAGGCCGCCAGCTACCATGATGGATGAATTCAGCGAAGCCTGGCGTGTCGCCGAAAATGATTGCGAGAAGGCCTTGAACGGGGCCATCAAGCACGCCGAAACACCCAGGCCAATCAACCCGCGCGCCAAGGCAAGCTGAGTGAGCGTGTGGCCCAATCCAAAGCCGACGCATCCTATAGCCGCCAGCACCAGCAAGGCTGATTCAACTCGTCGTGGCCCCCAGCGGTCGAGTGCGATGCCCAGTGGCAGTTGCGCCAGCGCAAAGCCAATTAAATACGCACTGGTGAGAAACCCCAGATCCGCTGCACCCAGCCCAAGCTCATGGGTTAAATCAGGCGCAATGACGGCATTCACATTGCGTAGCAAATAAGATAAGAAATAGCCGAAGGCGTAAGGCAGAAGAATCGGCAAAATATATTCAGCGTTCTTTTTGTTCATGCGCAGTCACTGCTGTGATGGTAATGATTACAGCTACGCCGCGCTATAAAGATGTCGGATAAGCTTGATTTCATCTGGATAGAACACATGTAATAGCTCTTATCATACAACCCGTGGAATCCTTCATGACTGCCTCTCGCCTTGTTGCCTGCCCACACTGCCACACGCTGAACCGCCTGCCTGCTGAACGCATTAGCGCAAAAGATACGAGTGGTGTCTGTGGCAAATGTAAACGCCCACTGTTTGTGGGCACGCCCGTCACGCTGGATGCAGCCAGCTTCGCTGCCCATGCAGAACGCAGTGACCTGCCCCTGTTAATAGACTTTTGGGCGCCGTGGTGTGGGCCGTGTCGCACCATGGCGCCGGCATTTGCCACGGCTGCACACAAGCTGGAGCCAGAAATACGGTTAGGCAAAGTGGATACCGAAGCACAGCAAAATCTGGCGGCGAGATTCGGTATTCGTAGCATTCCCACCCTGATTCTCTTCAAACAGGGCCATGAAGCAGCACGGCAAGCGGGCGCGATGACGGCGGATGCGATTGAACATTGGGTGCGTAAGCACGTTTAAGCGTTGCAAATGTTGTGTTGGAAATGGTTATGGGGTTTTTTATCGCGATTTTTAACCGTAATTTACAAACACATCGTCATTTTTTACCTCAACCTTGAAGCATTCAAGGGGAATCGTACACGGTGCATCGACTGGTTCGCCGGTACGAAAATTGAATGATCCCCCATGAAAAGGACACTCGATAACATCCCCGTTGAGATATCCCTCACTCAACGAAGCCACGCCGTGCGTACAGTTGTCAGCCGTAGCAAAAAACTCATCGCCAACACGGTAAATTGTTATCGGTTTCTTACCCTCAACCATGACGCAGTGCATGCCTCCACTAGGGATATCGTCGCGTTGACATACTTTGATAAAGCTCATGATGAAACATTTCTCCCTATCGAGTTATTTGGATGCTTTGAATAAATCAGCATTACCCACTTAGACGAGTGCTGCCTATCTCTCTTGCCCAATCAGCCCACATCCATCAAAGGCAACCTGGGATTTCGAAGTCAATCGATCCAGCAGACCAGACGCCTTTGCCAGATTTTGAATCAGCTAGTGCACTTCGTAGCGAATCATGATAAATCCTTCCATCGAATGTGGCTGGATCTCTTTACCCGCCAAAGAAAAAACACAACCCACCGAATCGTTTTAGTCTCGATCCTTCTTGATTCTCGCCGGAACTCCGGCGACCACCGCATAGGCAGGTACGTCCTCACGCACTACCGCACCGGCGGCGACCACGGCGCCATCACCGATGTTGACCCCAGCGAGGATCACGCAATTGGCGCCAAGCCAGACATCGCGGCCGATGCAGATCGGCTTCGCGTCCACCGGCTGCGAGCGGATCGTCGCACTGCGGGCGTACTGGTGCTGGTAGGAGATGATGCGCACGCCGGGACCGATCAGGGTGTCATCGCCGATGTCTACGCCGCCGGTGCCATTAACGATACTGAAATTGTTGATCTCGACCCGATCACCGAGACGCACGCCCCCTGCGCCGCCCTGGATGCAGGCATAGCGGTTCAGGGTCACCGTATTGCCGCAACGCACGCCAGGGCTGCGTGAAGCGTCCACCGAGGCGTTTGCGTGGATCTTGCAGCCATGCCCGAGTTTGATTTTCTCGTAGCCCTTGAGATAAGCGAAAAAAGACACCCGGTTGCCGATCCGACGCTGACGCAGAATGAACAGTAGGTGGCGGAACGGATTCATGGTAAGAGGTATTCGGCCAGGTGTGCTGTGGTCATCACGATGCGGCGATGTATTCGCAGCCAATGGCGAAGTCGCTGTGCTCTAGTTCAACCACGGCCGACAGGTAGGATGTGTTTTCTGCCAAGGTCATGGTCCGCATGGCGATTCTCTCGTAACTATATGGTCATTATCCGAGTCGGCCAGACAATTGTCAAAAGATCAGGGCATGGAATTATCGGCGTGTGTTCGGTGCGGGTTCGACGAGTTACCTTCCTCGTCACTGAAAAAGTCGCCTTCCATCCACTGCAGCTTATCCTGACACATCACACGCGAGAAAAGGCGCGCAAACAGGTAAAATCTCGGCTCTTGCGCCGTATCACCAGCGCCGACTTTTTGGAGAATTTGCGTGCAACTTGTCTGTCTCGACCTCGAAGGGGTTTTGATACCTGAAATCTGGATCGAATTCGCCCAGCGCACCGGTATTCACGAATTACGTCGCACCACGCGCGATGAGCCTGACTACGACAAGCTGATGGCCTATCGTTTGAACTTGCTCAAAACCCACAAGCTAGGGCTACCGGATATTCAAAAAGTGATTGCCGACATGGGGCCGATGACAGGTGCAAAAGATTTTCTCGATGCCTTGCGGCGTGACTTTCAAGTCATCATCCTGTCTGACACCTTTTACGAATTCGCCATGCCGCTCATGGAACAACTGGGTATGCCTACCTTGTTCTGTCACAAGCTGGAAACCGATGCCACGGGGTTTCTGGTGAATTACCATCTACGCATGCCGAACCAGAAAAAAGAAGCCGTACAACGCTTTAAGGAACTGCGCTTTCAAGTGATTGCCGCAGGTGACTCATACAATGACACCGCGATGCTCATGGAAGCCCACGCCGGCATTTTGTTTCATCCACCACAAAATGTGATCGATGAATTTCCGCAATTTCCGGTTGCCATGAACTATGCCGCCTTGCGGGCTGAAATTGATTCAGCTGCAACCAGAATTGCTTCGCTCACCTGATGCACAGCCAGCGCTTTTACACGCTCAGCGCCTCATGCCCAGACCAGGTCGGCATCATCGCTCGCGTTACTGGGTTTATTGCGGAACACCAAGGCTGGATTCTTGAATCCAGCTTTCATGCCGATGCGATTGATGGCCGTTATTTCATTCGCATTGAAGTCAAAGCCGACTCGCTCCCTTTTCCACTCGACGAATTTCGCCAGCGCTTCAGCCCGATCGCGACTGATCTGCGCATGGACTGGCGCATCAGCGATTCTGCCGTCAAAAAGCGCGTAGTGATCATGGTCAGCAAACAAGAACACTGTTTGTACGATCTGCTCGCCCGCTGGCAAGCGAACGAATTAAATATTGATATTGCGTGTGTGATTTCAAACCACGACACCTTCAAAGGCTTTGTTGAATGGCATGGCATTCCTTTTCATCATGTGCCGGTCACGCCAGACAATAAAGACGCAGCGTATGCCGAAGTGCATCGTTTGTTTGAAGCAGCCCAAGGCGACACCATGGTGCTCGCACGCTACATGCAGATTTTGTCACCCGAACTCTGCGCTGTCTATGCCGGACGCATCATCAATATCCATCACAGTTTTTTGCCTTCCTTCGTTGGCGCCAAGCCTTACCATCAAGCCTATACGCGCGGCGTGAAACTCATTGGCGCCACCTGCCACTACGTCACCGAAGCGCTGGATCAGGGGCCGATCATTGAGCAGGATGTCATCCGCATCGACCATTCTGATTCGGTTGAAGACATGGTGCGTTATGGCAAGGACATCGAAAAAACCGTGCTCGCACGCGGCCTGCGCTATCACCTGGAAGATCGCGTGCTGGTGCATGGTAACAAGACGGTGGTTTTTCGCTAAGTTGTGATTGGCTTTTTGCCAGGGCAACAAGCAACTCCATTCTCACCAATCAGGCATTGAGGCCGCAGCAGCATCTAATAAACCCCTCACTGCGAATTTCCTGCGGCCTCAGTGTGATGATGTCACTCCCGCGGTTCACCCTTATCGTTAACGGTAACGGTAGGCCCGGGAGGGGCGGTCATCTGGATACGATGCTCCTGGCCGCGGAAGTTGTAGGTGACATCCCAGAACTCCGGCTTTGCCTGACTAGGGACACTGCTGCAATGTTGAACATCTCTGGTTGTTGCCGCTTGTCCGTTGGTGCGTCCGACATTGGCACCCACCGCAGCACCGGCAACTGCGCCGCCTGCTGTTGCGACATCCTTACCACGCCCGCCACCAACCTGGTGACCGAGAATACCGCCAATCAACGCCCCTGCAATCGCACCGGGAACATTGACCTTGCTGCGCTCCTCTGCTACCTGTTCGCGTTCAACCCAGCACCGCTGTTCAGGCGGCCCGACGACTGCGCGCACCGAAGTAACATCGGCTTCGTACAGTCGCTCGTTACTGCGCCGACGGTAGTTGTTATCAACAGGAGCAGGTTCGTAGCGATTGTTACGAATATTCGCATCTCTGCTGACGGAACGCACTGATGAAATGCGGTTATTCAATCCCATTGCAGCCAATGACGGATAATTGCCTTCGCGCAACACAACACAGTGACCACTAAACCGTACATCCTCGCAAACCTCCCAACGATTACCAATAACCACCACTGACGAAGCGCGGTCATTGAAACCATAGCGCTTAAAGTTGTTGATCCTTTTCTCCGTAGTAAAAGACTCACCGGAAAAACCTTCACGCTCATAAAAGGTAACCTGTGCGACGGCTTGTGTGGCGATCGCCATACCCGCCACTATTAGTACATTTCTCAATAAGCTATTCATTTTTTAACCTGTAAAAGTTATGCTCAGTTAAAGCCGAAACAGAGACTGAAAGTGGCCGCACCCCTACTGAACACAATACGGGTGCGACACATTACAAGCGACCGAGCAACAGTAATACAACAAGGATGATTACCACCAAGCCCAAACCTCCGCTGGGGCCATAACCCCAATTCCGGCTATGCGGCCAGGCAGGAATAACACCGATCAGCATCAAGATCAGCAAGATTAAAATAATGGTTCCCAAGCTCATAAGTTTCTCCTTTTTTTTGTGAGCGAACTGATCATTTCTCTGGCGTAGCCGGTGCCACGATTACCGTGGTGCTGCTGCCTGATTTTCCGGTATCACCTTTATCGCCCGTAGAACCAGTCGCGCCGGTATAACCCGTTGCACCAGTATCACCTGTAGAACCTGTTGCCCCGGTGTAACCCGTTGCACCTGTATCACCAGTTGGGCCTGCAGGTCCCGGGACGGGAATGGTAACTACTGTCGCAGGTGTCACGGCTGTTGGCCTCTCGCAAGCGCTTAATACCAACGCCATTAGTGCTGCTGAAAACATGATTGAATACTTCATGACAATTTCCTCTCAATTGTTGAATAGAGCCGCACGTCTGAAATGCTTTTCAGCCATGTGGAATTACAACTTAACAATACTCATTATTCGATTGGGGTTCTGTTCGTCATCGCACACAGTCCGAATTTTTCTTGGCACGATATAGTTTATGGATGGCTGGTTTTCAGCAGCAGCACGGCCCGTACAAATATGAGGCGACGGAGTATTTCATCGCGTTGCGCCTAGGGAAACGCTGAATAAGCCACCGCAAAGCGCGACGACGAATTCAAATTGAGACGAAATGTTGAGACGAGCAGAAATCTCATTGACTGGAAGCCTGTCGTGATGCAAATCGCGCGGGATGCTCCCGCCGCTTGCTCATATTGGGCGCACCTGTCCCGTCAAGGGCCTTCCCCACTTGATGAGATTGATCATCGCCAGCATGGCGAAAGCACGGTTGGCA
>JAUSMB010000004.1 GCA_030645365.1 Rugosibacter sp. | reverse complement strand
CCACCGCGTGGGAATTGACGCGTGTCAGATCGTGGAACCATAGCGAGCACTGGTCAATCCGATTCGCGGTTGCACACACCGCCAGTTATGGGCTGCGCTTGGAAGGTGCAAGCCGTCACCCCTACGGTGATCTGCGCCAGCACCGGCGGCGGCTTCTACTTCCCTACGGTGACATGCATCAGGTACGGGCGGGCCACCTCACGCTGTATTCCGATCTCGGGACTTGCCGCCGGTCGATGCGCTTTCCGTACTGGCTGACACAGCAAGCGGCAGTGCGCCACGTGCTTGGGTATGACATCACCAACGTGAATCCAGTCACCAAGCGCCTGACGGCTTCCTGGTCACTGCTCAGTGATGCTCGCCTGCAGGCCGTGGTCAACAGCCCGGAGATGGCGTGGAACGGTCGCACGATCCGGATTGTGGAGGCGACGCTGTCCTGCGACGAGGAAAGCCCGGTCTGGATTGCACAGGTCGAGATCGCTGAACTGGCCGATTTCGCCGCCATTGGGATTGGCGACACAATCACGCTCGCGCTGGGTTTGGAAGCCTTCGTGCTCGTGGTCGACGGCAAGACGCTCTCAAGGGAGTCGGTGGCCGAGCGGCGCTGCGAGTTGTCGGCGGTATCGCCGGTCGCTCTGCTGGATTCGCCGTTTTCCGGAACGATTCGTTTCTACCAGCCCATTGCGGAATCCGCCGAAGCGGCTGTGGAATCGCTGATTGGCCCGGTCACGTGGCAATTGCCCAATTGGATTATTCCGGCAGGCCGGTTGATGCTCGAAGGTGTCACGCCCTTGGCCGCCGCCCGGAACATCGTGGCCGCCATCGGCGGCATTGTCGAGAGCAACCCGGACGGCACGGTGGTGTGCCGCCGTCGCCATCCAGTCAGCATCCCGCAATATTCAGCAGCGACTGCCGCACACAGCCTGTTCGACGCGGACGTCATCTCGACGCGCTCGCAAATTGCGCCATCGCGGGGATTCAACCGCGTGACCATTGCCAATGAGGATGGCGCTGCGGGGTCGTCATCCGACCGGATCGAGTTTGTTGCAGACGCTGATGATGACAACCGTGGCACGGTGCGCGCCTACCTTGTGACGACACGACCCGTCGTACTGACCCATACCGGGCACGTGGCAACAGTGATCGCCAGTCTCGGCGCGGTCAGCCGCAGCGAGACGGAAACAGTCGAGTTTGTCGAGGGTCGGGCGAGTACGCGCTATCCGGCGACGGTCATCACTAGCGCCGTCTGGCAGCACACCGATCTTGGAGCCGTGTCCGCCGATGGCCAGAGTCTGGTCGCTGCCACGGCTGGCTTTAGTTTGCTGCGCATCACTTACACCGTCACCTCGCTCAACTGGCGGGTGGCGCTCTCCATCGATGAAGAAGTCCAGTTCGTGCTGGTCGACCAATAAGGTAAGCACATGGCCAATGCCACTATTCGCGTTCAATTCGGCAATCCGGACGGCTCGAACGGATCGGATGCCTCAGGCCACTTGTCGGCAGAGGTTGATACCCGACCGTCAGGCATGAACGGTGGGCGCAGTTCCTTCAGCCCGGGAGAAACCGTCTACATCCTCGTCTACAAGACAGACAACGTCAGCATCACTGACACCATCTGCTCGGCGGGATCGTTGTCTGCCCAAGGCACCACGGTGGTGACGGTGAGTGAAGAACTGATGTTCGAGGATGCCGACACGGCGACGCTCGGCAAACCAGCGCGATCCAACCTGTCGCAATCGGTCTGGTATGGCCGCAGCCTCGGCGCGCTCACCCTCCAGTCAGACAAGGTCACGGTGAAGGCGTCGAGCAAGGGCGTCGGCGTGGCCAAGGTCAGCTACGACGCGCTGGCGCTGGTCTATGCCTTGTCCTCGCCCGCAACGCTGAACGGTGAAACCGACTTCAGCATCCTGGCATTGATCAAGGGATCGGCATCGTGATCATCGAAGCCTATCGTGGTGACGGGTTGCGCGAGGGTTCGCCCATCGTCGAGCCATTGCTTTCAGATGACGCGCTGCTGCACAGGGGCGTGGCCGAAATGGACGCCAATGCCCACGCCTTCAACCGGGTCGAAATGGCCGTCGTGTTCAGGCCAGGGTTCCGACTCGGGCAGATCGTCGAGGCCACCGATCCATCCACGGCCAGCCCCTACCGCGCCAAGGTGACCGGCATCCAGATCACGGTGTCGGAGGCGGCCATCGATACACACCTCAATCTGGAGCAGCCGCGATGACCTTTGCACTGAAAGAACTGACGCGCTTGCTTTCACAGGACACCACCGTGGTCGGCTCGGTCGTCGGTATCGAGGGCGTGCTGATTCGCGTGGCCACTGAGCGCGGCGCAGTCAACGCGCGCACGGTTGATGCATTGGCGGTCGGTGACCGCGTGCTGATTAAAAACGGTATGGCCACCAAAGCACCTGTGGCCCGCCACGTATTTCCAGTTTGAGGAGAACACAAATGACGACATCGAACACTTTCCTGGAGCGCATGCGGCCCGTCATCGACGGGATGGCAGAGGGAGCGGACAAACAGAAGCTGCTGGCCCTAGTTGAATCGCAGGACACCGTCGAGCGCAGTGATGTCCACCCCAAGGATCGCGCCCGGGCCATGCGCCGAATGCTGCAAATCCACGCGCAGGCAAAGGCTCGCAGCAAGGCACCGTAGTGCCAAGACACAAGTTTTTGCAACCCCGAGAACCCGCCCGCAAGGCGGGTTTCGCATTTCTGGAGAACGCAAATGAACGCACCCACTGTGACTGAGGGCATGGTCACCATGCCCAAGGATGAATTTGAAGAATTGCTGGAACGTGTTGCCGAGCGCGGCGCGCGTGCGGCGCTGTCCGATGTCGGGCTCGACGGCGAAAACGCCGCGAACGACATTCGCGAGCTGCGCGGCTTGCTGGAGGCCTTCAATACCGCCAAGCACACCGCGTGGCAGACGGTGATCAAGCTGGTCACCACGAGTTTCCTGCTGGCGCTGGTTGCGGGCGCGCTCATCAAGCTAAAGGTGTTCGGAGGTGCCCAATGATCGAAACATTACTTGGCGGCCTGCTGGGTGGCGCATTCCGGCTCGCGCCGGAATTTCTCAAGTGGCTCGACCGCAAGGGTGAACGTGGCCACGAGCTGGCGATGCAGGACAAGGCGCTGGAGTTCGAGAAACTTCGCGGCGCGCAGAAGATGGCCGAGATCGGTGCGGGTGCTGACGCAGCATGGAACGTCGGAGCTATCGAAACCCTGCGCGATGCTGTTCGTACCCAAGGCGATAAAACCGGTGTGCGCTGGGCCGATGCGCTGTCATCCAGCGTGCGCCCCGTGATCACCTACTGGTTCATGGCGCTTTACTGCGCGGCCAAGATAGCGGCGTTCGTGGCGGCCATGAACGCTGGCGTTGGTTGGGGCGTGGCGATCTTACACACTTGGACGGAAGCGGATCAGGCACTATGGGCCGGGGTACTGAACTTCTGGTTCCTCGGGCGCGTGTTTGATCGGGTGCGGTCGTGATCGAGGTTCCAGCGGTCGCGATTACCCTGGCCAAACAGTTCGAGGGCTTCCACCGGGTGCCGAAGTTCGACCCGGAGCGGCGTGCGCATCCATACATCTGCCCAGCGGGTTACTGGACAATTGGCTACGGCCATCTCTGCGATCCGAAGCATCCGCCGATCACGGCGGCTGAAGCCGAAGTCTACCTGTCACGCGATCTAATCACGTCGCTTAACGCCACGCTGCGGTACTGTCCGGTGCTGGCCACCGGGCCGGAGAACCGGCTCGCCGCCATCGTCGACTTCACGCTCAATCTCGGTGCCGGGCGGCTGCAGACGTCGACGCTGCGGCGGCGGGTCAACCAGCGGGACTGGGCGAACGCAGCGCAGGAACTGCGGCGTTGGGTCTATGGCGGCGGAAAAGTCTTACCGGGGCTAGTGACCCGGCGACAGGCAGAAGTTTTGTTGCTTCAAGCATGAATCAAGTGGCAGCTTGATCGAGTCGATGGGCCGCTCGGAAAATGCCTCGGTTGTCCACATTTTGTTCGTGCGTGGTGTACATCAGGAGGCGTGCGTCGGCTGCAGCGCAATGATGGCCATTCCGATCAGCGCCACCGTAGCCCCTGCGAGATCCCAGCGACTCGGCGCGATACCATCCACGGCACATAGCCAGACGAGTGCGATGGCGATATACATCCCGCCGTAGGCAGCGTAGGTACGTCCCGCCGCACTCGGGTGCAGCGTCAGCAGCCAGGCAAAGAGTGCCAGCGCGCCCCCTGCTGGCACTAGCAGCCATAACGATTTTCCCTGTTTGAGCACCAACCACGGCAGGTAACAACCCACGATTTCGGCGACAGCCGTGAGCGCGAACAATGCAGCAGTCTTGGCAAATTCGATCATCACGTCCTCAGTGAAGGTGTTGGTGATGCGCGTCCGGAAAATGCGGGTGCGCGTGTGTGGTGGGGTGGTGCCGGTGTCGATGACTGTGGTGCGTGCCCGCAGATACCGGCTCGTCATGCTCGTGCATGTGGTGTTCGTCGCTTACATCGTGGGTATGCGCGTGCGTGTGTTCGAGCGGCTCGTGCGTATGTTCATGCACATGACGTTCGGTCAGATGCAGCCCTACACCCACGGCCATTAGAGTGCCGCCCAGCAGCAATGCCACGGTAACCGGCTCGTGAAGCAGCGTCAGAGCCATCACCGCTCCGAAGAAAGGTGCCACGGAGAAATAAGCGCCGGTTCGAGCGGTGCCGAGATGTCGCAAAGCGACTACGAACAGAGTGAGGCTGGCACCGTAGCTAAGAAAACCAACCAAGCTAGCACCCAGCACAGGTAATGCGCCCGGCCATGTCGCGCCCAAGCTCACCGCCAGGACAAGATTCGTTACGCCTGCCGCCAGCCCTTTGGTCATCGCGATCCACGAAGCATCGGACAGAGCCACTTTGCGGGTAAGGTTGTTATCGATGGCCCACGCCAGGCACGCGCCCAGTATGGCGAGCGCAGGCCAAAGGCTCGCAAACTTCACCGCCCCTTCGGCGGGCCAGCCCAATACCACCGCACCGGCGACAATGGCAACCATGCCCAGCGCGATGCGCCGGTCGAAGTTCTCCTTGAAGGCGAACCACGCCAGCAGTGCCGTCAGCACCCCTTCGGCATTCAGCAGCAAGGACGCGCCCGACGCTGGCATCGCAGACAGGCCCACCATCAAAAGCACGGGCCCGATCATGCCACCCGCCACAATCGCTCCAGCCAACCAGTGCCAATCGCCGCTTCTGAGGTGTACCGCAGGAGCACGGCGAATACGGCGCACGACCCACAATCCGATGCCCGAGCCAAGATAGAGCAGCGCAGCCAGCAGCCAGGGGCCAGCATGTTCAAGCAGCAATTTCGCCAGTGGCGTGCCTGCGCCGAAGAGTACGGCGGCAGCCAGTGCGGCGGTGATGCCGGAGTCGTTCCATTTCATTTTCTCTTGTCTTTCATGGTTTTACGTTCAACGGAACGACCGTGCGCACCATGCACATGACCGGCTGCGCTGGAGCCGCCCTCGGAGCCTTGGCGAGCAAGCTCATTCAGGATGCCGCAGTGAGCAGCATCCTGCGCTTCCTGACACAAATCCCGCAGCCCTTTAAGTTGCCGCTCCAGCGAGCGCAATTCCCGAATGCGGGCGGCAACATGGCCGATGTGTTCATCCAGCAATGCATTCACCTCGCCGCAGTTTTCGGTCGGCGCATCCTTGAAACGCAGCAGTACGCGGATTTCGTCCAGCGTCATGTCCAGCGACCGGCAGTGGCGGATGAATGACAGGCGTTGCGCGTGCGCCTCGCCATAAATGCGGTAGTTGCCGTCGGTGCGCGATGTTTCAGGCAAAAGGCCTTCGCGCTCGTAGTAGCGGATGGTTTCCACTTGCGTGCCGGTGGCCTTGGCCAGTTCACCGATTTTCATTTACTTCCCTTGACTTGATGTACTGAGGGCATCGATGACGTGCATTTTACTCTCTTGACTCTTTAGTTGCTACAGGGTTTCTAATGGACGGAACAATAGGAGCCCTCATGAACCAAAGTACCAAGCTTGATGAAATTCCTGCTGCGTCGGAGAGTAGCGGATGTGTCAAACATTGCTCGCCCGACGCTGTGCAGACCCGAGCACCATTAATCGACGACACGCCAGCAGGTGCGACTGTGTTTCGAATTTCCAGCATGGACTGCGCCTCTGAAGAATCTGAGATTCGGCGGGCCCTAGAACCTATCACCGGCATACGTGGTTTAAGCTTTCAACTCGGCGCGCGGACACTGGCTATTGATGCCCCAGCCGACCTTGTGCTGCAGGCGCTGGAAGTGATTCGCAAGGCCGGGTTTGATCCGCAGCCGATTCAACCGCGCGGGGACGAGCCTAGCCATACCGAAAACGATGAGCATGAGCATAATTTTTCGAGTGGTATAGGGCGAATGGTCGGCGCACTGGTGTTGGCAGTGCTTGCCGAAAGCGTTTCGTTTTTTGCTCCAGACGCACTGCCTTGGAAAGTGCTGGGCATGGCTGTTGCCGCTGTTGCCATCGGCCTTGCGGGGTTGGACACCTATAAAAAGGGTTGGTTTGCGCTCAGAAACGGCAAGCTCAACATCAATGCTCTGATGACGGTCGCTGTCACCGGGGCGTTCCTCCTTGGTCAATGGCCCGAAGCTGCGATGGTGATGGCGCTCTATGCGATTGCTGAACTGATCGAAGCCAAGGCGGTTGACCGTGCCCGAAACGCCATCAAGGGATTGCTGGCACTTGCACCGGATACCGCTGACGTGCAGCAGCAAGCTGGTTGGCAAACGATGCCCGTTAAGTCTGTGGAACTGGGTGCCATCGTGCGCATCAAGCCTGGCGAGCGTGTGCCGCTGGATGGTGTGGTGACGGCAGGCAACAGCACTATCGATCAAGCGCCTGTTACTGGCGAGAGCATTCCGGTCGATAAAGCGGTGGGCGACGCCGTGTTTGCAGGCACGATTAACGAAACTGGGGCACTGGAGTTTAAGGTCACTGCCGCCGCCAGCAACAGCACTTTGGCACGCATCATTCATGCTGTGGAGCAGGCGCAAGGAACGCGCGCACCGACGCAGCGTTTTGTAGATCGCTTCGCTGCGGTCTACACCCCTGTCGTATTTGCGTTGGCGCTTGCTGTCGTGGTGTTGATGCCCTTGCTTACTAGCGTGACGTGGATGGAGGCAGCGTACAAAGCCTTGGTGCTTTTGGTGATCGCCTGCCCATGTGCGTTAGTGATTTCAACGCCCGTCACCGTGGTCAGTGGTTTGGCTGCGGCCGCAAAAAAAGGCATTCTCATCAAGGGCGGTGTACATCTTGAAACGGCACGCAAACTCAAAGCCATTGCGTTGGACAAAACCGGCACCATCACCGAAGGCAAACCCAAGCTGGTGGAGTGGCTACTGGTTGATCCAAGCGCAAATAAAGCCGAAATGGGACGAATTGCGCTGAGTCTGGCTGCCAACTCAGACCATCCTGTTTCCAAGGCCATTGCGGCGGGGTTGGTTGCACAAAACTCGGAACAAGCTGTTTCGGTAGAGGGATTCGCCGCACTGGTCGGGCGGGGTGTGCAAGGGGCGATTCAGGGTCAAGACTATGTGATGGGCAACCACAGACTGATAGAAGAGCGCGGCCAGTGCAGCCCAAGTTTGGAGGCGGTACTAAAAACCCATGAAGAAGCCGGGCGAACGGTGACACTGCTCGCTTCGACATCCGGTGTGCTGGCCTTGTTTGCAGTGGCCGATACCATCAAGGATTCGTCAAAAGCAGCGATTACCGAACTCAAGGACTTGGGGGTGACGCCGGTGATGTTGACGGGAGATAACGCGGCTACCGCCAAGGCGCTTGCGGTGCAAGCAGGGATTGACGATGCACGCGGTAATTTGTTGCCAGAAGATAAGCTAACAGCAATCAAAGACATGCAGCAACGGTACGGCGCGACCGGCATGTCGGGCGATGGCATCAACGACGCACCCGCACTGGCACAAGCGGACATTGGCTTTGCCATGGGCGGCATGGGTACCGATATTGCGATGGAAGCGGCAGATGTGGTCATCATGAACGATGACCTACGCCGCATCGCCTCGACTATCCGCCTGTCGCGCGACACACACGCTGTGCTGTGGCAAAACATCGCGTTGGCGTTGGGAATCAAGGCAGTGTTCCTGGTACTCGCGGTATTCGGCACTGCGACCATGTGGATGGCTGTATTCGCGGATATGGGAGCCAGCCTGCTGGTGGTGTTCAACGGCTTGCGGTTGCTACGCACGAACTCACTTCGACACGAAACCGAATCAGGCCCTTCCGCCAAAACACTATAGCTGCTACAATCTTTCCCGTGCGTCGCTTGTTTATGATTTTTCTAATGGTATTGATGCCGCTGCAGCTCAGTTGGGCAGCGATGGCATCCTATTGCCAGCACGAAACTGGGGCCGCAGCCAAACACTTCGGTCACCATGACCATCAGCACATGGCTACTGATGGCAAAGAGACAGCACCCGATCCAGCCAAAACCGGTGGCGGTGACCCTGATTGCGCATCCTGCCACGCTGGAGGCACTTCAGTCCTAGCTGACGCTCTCACGATTCACTTGGTTTCCGACTCATCGCTTGCCACAGCTGATCACCGAGCGCGCCTCACATCCCCGCCTTTCGAACGCCCCGAACGCCCTCAGTGGCATTCCCTCGCCTGATCGGCGGGGAGCGAGTTCCTTTCCTCGTCGTCACCAAAGCAGTCACGCTTCGGGTGTGACCGCATGAGGCCGTCATTGCACGGTTGATGTGACGATGTAGTAGGCGACCATTTGGATCGCCCCCGCCGATTCCCTCGTGTACTTAATTCACTGGAGAATCGGATCTTGAACGGTATTCATAATCACAAACGACGGGCATCACTTCCCGTCCCTAGGGCTACAAAAAAGGCAACTGCAGCGGGCCTGCTTATTGCGCTCACCGCAGGGGTATCTTTTGCCCAATCGCTGCCTGCTGCGCAAGCCAACCGCACAGCCCAATCTGAGTCGCAGGCCGATGTGGCGACGCTTCTGACGTTGCAGAGAGCCATCGCGTTGGCGCTCGACGGCAATCCAGACCTTACCGTCGCAAAACGTGAAATTGAGGCTACTGAAGGTCAGGTGCTTCAAGGGCAAGCGCGCCCTAACCCAGAGCTTGCCTATTTACTGGAAGACCAGCGCGCACAGACCCGTACACAAAGCGTGCAGATTAACCTTCCCGTTGAAATGGGCGGCAAGCGCGCGGCCCGTATCGCGGCCGCCGAGCGAGGGCGCGACATCGCAGTGGAAGAACTGAATGTGCGGCGCATCGAAATCCGCGCCGCTGTGGTCGCCGCCTTCTTCGAAACGCTGGCAGCCCAGGAGCGTGTAGCACTGGCTCTTGACAGTGTCGATTTGGCGAGAAAAGCGACCGACGCGGTTGCCAAGCGCGTGGCAGCGGGTAAGGTTTCTCCCGTCGAAGAATCAAAGGCCCGGGTGGCTGAGGCCGGGGTGCGCGTTGAACTCGCCCAGGCGCAAAGCGAGCAGCGCAACGCTCGGGGACGTCTTGCCAGCTTGCTGGGTGCCAATCCACCTCGCTTCACCCTCGTCGCGGGCAATGTTGAAGCGCTCCCGCTCGTTCCAAGCTTCGACAGTGTCCAGCAACGCCTGTCTGCCTCGCCAACCTTGCGTCGTGCGCAGCTAGAGATGGAACGCCGCAGATCACTGGTCGATTTGGAGCGCAGCAAGCGGGTACCCGATGTCACCTTCAGCCTGGGAGTGAAGCGCCCCAATGAGCTGCAGCGTGATCAGCTGCTGTTCGGCGTCTCCGTGCCGTTGCCGTTGTTTGATCGCAATCAGGGCAACTTGCTGGAAGCGCTGAAGCGTGAAGACAAAGCACGGGACGAACTCCAGGCGTTGAACGTGCGAGTCGGCACTGAAGTGATGCAAGCCCGCGAGCGGCTGGACGCCATTCGCGGGGAAGTCGATGTCTTGCAACGGGACGTACTCCCCGGGGCTAAGAGTGCCTACGACGCAGCCACCATCGGATTCGAGAACGGCAAGTTCAACTTTCTAGAAGTGCTAGACGCGCAGCGCACCTACTTCGCTGCCAAGTCCCAATACCTCAAGGCACTGGCCGAAGCGCATCGCGCAGCGGCGGACATTGACCGGGTGCTCGGCGACTCCACCCCGAATGCCGACAAGCCATCCAATCAGGAATGAATATGAAAATCGACACAAAAAAACTGAACATCAGCAAAAAGCAGTTGGTCGCCATCGCTGCAATTGCCGTGACTGGCGTAGTGCTTGGCACCGCCATTCTGAGCAACAAGGCAACCAAGACCGCTGAAGATGACGGTCACGGCCATGGCAGTCACGTTGAGGCCAAGACACACAGTGATGGAGAGCACCACGGCAAGAAAGATGGAGATGGGCACGATCACGACAAAGGCCATGCAGACGGTGAGCACCACGAGGGTCCGAGCAAGGGGCCGCATGGTGGCAAGCTGTTCAAGGAAGGGGACTTCGGCTTAGAGGCGCTGCTGGCCGAGGACGGAGGCGAACCACGCCTGCGGATCTGGCTGTTCAGCAAAGATAAGCCGCTTCCAAACAATGCAGCCACAGTCAGCGCCACCATCACGCGCTTGACCGGAGAGACGCAGACCCTCAACTTTGCACCTGACAAGGACAGCCTGGTGAGCCGCGAGGTGGTGCCCGAGCCACACGCGTTCGAGATCAGCATCGTTGCCCAGACTGCCACCGAGCCCTTCATGTTCGTCCTGAACCAGGAGGAAGGGAAGGTCGAGCTTAGCGATGCACAAATCAAGGCCGCATCCATTGGCATCGACACGGCAGGTGCTGCGCGCATCAAGTCTGCTTTGCAATTGCCAGGCGAAATTCGTCTGAATGAAGACCGGACTTCGCACGTTGTTCCGCGCATTGCCGGTGTGGTCGAGAGTGTGCAGGCCAGCCTGGGGCAAGCGGTCAGACGGGGTCAAGTTCTGGCCGTCATCGCCAGCCCGGCGGCATCAGAGCAGCGCAGCGAGTTGCAGACGGCACAAAAGCGATTGACCTTGGCCAAGACCACGTATGAACGTGAGAAAAGGCTTTGGGAGCAGAAGATCTCTGCTGAGCAGGATTATCTGCAAGCCGGACAAGCCTTACACGAAGCAGAGGTCGCCGTGGCCAACGCCCAGCAAAAACTGTCCGCCTTGGGATTGGCCCCAGGCTCTTCGGGTGGACTGAATCGCTTTGAGCTGCGCGCGCCATTCGACGGCTTGGTGATCGAAAAACATCTCAGCCTCGGTGAGGCAGTCAAGGAAGACGCCGCCGTGTTCACAGTATCTGACCTGGGACAGGTCTGGGCCGAGATCAACGTGCCCGCGAAAGATCTGCCACTGGTCAGGGTTGGCGAGAAGGTCACCATCAAAGCGACGGCCTTCGATGCCAGCGCGACCGGAACCATTACTTTTGTGGGCTCATTGATCGGTGAGCAGACCCGCATGGCCAAGGCCCGCGTGGTCTTGGCTAACCCCAAGGGCGCTTGGCGTCCTGGTCTGTTTGTCAGTGTGGAGGTGACCGCTTCCGAGGCGGAAGTTCCCGTGACCGTGGCCAGTGACGCCATTCAGACCGTGGGAGAAAAGTCAGTTGTATTTCTGAAAGTGAACGGAGGCTTCATTGCCCAACCCGTGCAGTTGGGGCGCAGTGATGGCAAGCGCATTGAGGTGGTGAAAGGACTCAAACCGGGGGCATCCTATGCTGCCGCTGGCAGCTTTGTCGTTAAGTCTGAGCTCGGCAAAGCCTCCGCCGAACACACCCATTGATACGAAGGCAACGACCATGTTTGAAAAACTTATTCGTTCAGTCATCGAGAATCGATGGCTAGTGTTGCTGGCAGTCATCGGTATGGCGGCTGTCGGCGTATTCAATTATCAGAAGCTCCCCATTGATGCCGTACCGGACATTACCAACGTCCAGGTACAGATCAACACCCAAGCACCAGGTTATTCACCGCTAGAGACTGAGCAGCGGGTGACCTATCCAATTGAAACGGTCATGGCAGGTCTTCCAGACCTAGAGCAAACCCGATCCCTGTCCCGCTATGGTCTGTCACAGGTGACCGTGATCTTCAAGGACGGCACAGACATCTACTTCGCACGCCAATTGGTCAATCAACGGATACAGGAGGCGCGTGACAAGCTGCCTTCTGGCATTACCCCAGCGATGGGGCCAATTTCGACCGGCTTGGGTGAAATCTACCTGTGGACGGTTGAAGCCAAGGATGGTGCGAAAAAGCCTGATGGCCAGCCCTATACGGCCACTGACCTGCGCGAAATTCAGGACTGGATCATCAAGCCACAGTTGCGCAACGTGACCGGTGTCACAGAAATCAACTCCATTGGCGGCTATGCCAAGGAATACCAGATCTCGCCTAACCCTGAGCGACTCACCTCGCTGGGCGTCACGTTGCAGGACATTGTGACGGCATTGGATCGCAACAATGCAAACGTGGGCGCGGGTTACATCGAAAAGCGTGGAGAACAATATCTGATCCGTGCCCCAGGGCAGGTCAAGACGCTGGACGACATCGGCGATGTGATTCTCAGCAGCGCGGGTGGCGTACCCGTTCGGGTGCGTGACGTCGCCGAGGTTAGCCTGGGACGTGAACTGCGCACGGGCGCTGCCACAGACAACGGGCGCGAAGTGGTGCTGGGCACGGTTTTCATGCTCATCGGCCAGAACAGCCGAACCGTCTCTCAAGCCGTCGACAAAAAAATGGTTGAAATCAACCGCAGCCTGCCTGAAGGTGTGCATGCGATCACTGTTTACGATCGTACTGTCTTGGTGGATAAAGCCATCAGCACGGTGAAGAAGAACTTGTTGGAGGGTGCGATCTTGGTGATTGTCATCCTGTTCCTTTTTCTGGGCAACATTCGCGCGGCCATCATCACGGCGACCGTCATTCCCTTGTCAATGCTGTTCACCTTTACAGGAATGGTGACCTACAAGGTGAGTGCCAATTTGATGAGTCTGGGGGCCCTGGACTTCGGCATCATCATCGACGGGGCGGTTGTGATCGTTGAGAACTGTGTTCGTCGTCTCGCGCACGCGCAAGCTCAGTACGGCAGGCCATTGACGCGCTCAGAGCGTTTTCACGAGGTATTTCTTGCTTCCAAGGAATCGCGACGACCGCTCTTGTTCGGTCAGCTCATCATCATGGTGGTGTACCTGCCCATCTTCGCCCTGACCGGCGTTGAAGGAAAGATGTTCCACCCGATGGCATTCACCGTGGTTGCTGCGCTGGTTGGCGCGATGATTTTGTCCGTGACTTTCATCCCGGCTGCAGTCGCACTGTTCATCGGTAACCGAGTCAGCGAGAAGGAAAACTGGCTGATGGTGCAAGCCAAGCGCTGGTACGCTCCCTTGCTGGATCGGGTTATGGCTGCTAAGGCTGTTGTCCTGACCGCCGCCGCGGTGGCGGTGGTGCTGTGTGGCTTGATCGCGACCCGCATGGGCAGTGAGTTTGTGCCCAGCTTAAACGAAGGCGATTTCGCCATCCAAGCTCTGCGCATCCCTGGTACCAGCCTGACGCAGTCGGTGGCCATGCAGCAGCAGCTGGAGGCGACGCTCAAAGCCAAGTTCCCTGAGATCGAACGCATTTTTGCGCGAACGGGAACGGCCGAGATCGCCTCTGACCCAATGCCGCCGAACATCTCCGACGGTTACATCATGCT
Source organism: Rugosibacter sp. (assembly GCA_030645365.1). GTDB lineage: Bacteria > Pseudomonadota > Gammaproteobacteria > Burkholderiales > Rhodocyclaceae > Rugosibacter. The sequence continues at coordinate 11,222 of JAUSMB010000004.1, read as the reverse complement.
CAAACCGCAGTCAGAGTGGCCACAGCCACGCAAGTCGCGCGACGAGTTGCTTGCGGCAGTGCAAGAAGTCGTGGGCAAGATCCCGGGCAGCAACTATGAATTCTCTCAACCGATCCAATTGCGTTTCAACGAACTCATTTCGGGTGTACGTAGCGACGTTGCGGTGAAGATATTCGGCGACGACATGGCTGTCTTGAATAAAACGGCCGAGGAAATCTCGACAATGTTGCAAAAGATCCAGGGTGCGTCTGAGGTCAAGGTTGAACAGACCACTGGATTGCCGATGCTGACAGTGAACATTGATCGTCAGAAGGCAGCCCGCTATGGTCTAAACGTTGGCGATATCCAAGACACCTTGGCTACGGCCATCGGAGGGCGTGAGGCTGGGACTCTGTTTGAAGGCGACCGCCGATTCGACATCCTGGTACGGTTGCCAGAATCCCTGCGCAACGACCTTGAAGGCATGAAGCGCTTGCCGATTCCCTTGCCGCGCGGATCGGGTACGGGTGGTGCTGAAGGCCGAACCCACTTCATTCAACTGGCCGAAGTGGCAAGCTTCGAGCTGGCACCCGGCCCAAATCAGGTCAGCCGGGAAAATGGCAAACGTCGCATCGTTGTAAGTGCAAACGTTCGTGGTCGAGATGTGGGCTCGTTCGTCGCCGATGCGGAAGCAGCTCTGGCACAGGTCAAGATCCCTCCTGGGTATTGGACGAGTTGGGGCGGAACTTTTGAGAACCTGCAGTCGGCAACACAACGCCTGCAGATCGTTGTTCCAGTCTCTCTGCTCCTGGTGTTCGTCTTGCTCTTTGCGATGTTCGGCAACGCCAAGGATGGTTTGCTGGTTTTTACCGGCATTCCGTTCGCGTTGACGGGTGGAATCCTGGCGCTGTGGCTGCGCGACATCCCCATGTCGATCTCGGCGGCAGTGGGCTTCATCGCGCTCTCAGGCGTCGCCGTACTCAATGGCCTTGTGATGATTTCCTACATCCGCACCCTGCGAGAGGAGGGAATGCCTCTGGACGCGGCCATTCGGGACGGCGCGTTGACCCGTTTGCGTCCCGTGCTGATGACGGCCCTGGTGGCGTCTTTGGGTTTCATCCCGATGGCGATTGCCACTGGAACCGGCGCAGAAGTTCAGCGGCCCTTGGCCACTGTGGTGATCGGCGGCATCTTGTCTTCGACGCTGCTGACGCTACTCGTACTCCCCATTCTTTATCGTCTGGCCCATCGACCAGACGAGCAAGAAGAGGATGTCACTGCTGAGCCAGTGCATCCGCAAGATGCGACCACGTCGCACCAAACGTGATCCCTGCCATCCAAGCATTGAGTTTTTAACCCGTACTTTGAAAGGAAATTTTATGAAACAGATCTCTACTGCCCTTGCTTTGACTCTGATGTTGTCGGGGGCCGTGTTCGCTGCCGACAAGCACGACCATGGCCATGAAGACAAACCCTTGCACGGTGGCTTGGTCACCGAGATCAAGGATGTGGACTACGAATTGGTGGCTAAACCCGATGTACTTCAGTTGTACGTGCGCGATCACGGAAAACCAGTCGACGTCAGCAACGCGACGGCCAAGATTACCTTGCTCGCCGGTACCGACAAGCAAGAGGTCGAGATGAAACCATCGGGGGATAAGCTTGAAGCCAAGGGCAGCTTCAAAGTCACAGCAGGCACGAAGATCGTCGCCCAGGTGAATGCCGCCGGCAAGACAGCGACTGCACGTTTTCTTTTGAAGTGAGTGAAAGCTGGGGCAAACGCCTCAGCTTTCCCATTTTTTCGTCACTTTTTTGGAAGGATTGGCTATGAGAATGTTGCCCCTCAAAGGTCTCGCGATATCAACAAGCATATTTATCTTGGCGGGTTGTGCTACCCCAGTAGATCAACTTGCCGAAAAGCCCTATTGCCACACGGACCGTGGCAGAAATGCCTACTGCACCAAAGAGAATGCGCCCAGTCTTAAGAGGGATGAGGAAGCAAAGCAGTTCCCCTCTAACCCGGAGGCACTTACGGTATACGTAGTTCGCTATTGGGGTGATGGACACCATCCGCTGGATATTTCGGTCAATGGCGGGACTGCGATGGAAACTGTTCCGAACTCAATGATCCGCCTACGGGTAAAGGCTGGCAGCCATCGAATCGCCTTCAGTGCTGGCGGGAAGTCGTTTGACCGAACAATTTCCGGCATGGCAGGAGAGGTTCGCTTGGTGGGCATTACTGGCACAGACTGGTCTTGGGGTAGTTCGTCTCACGCGTGGGCAGACGACTCTGATGATCAGGTCAAAAGACAGGCTCGCCGGTCTCGTCTGATCAAAGATATATCGTTGCTGTGAACAGACTCGGCCAAATGGTCGAATCCGTGCCCTCAAGACCCACCTGTTACTATCTGTCTCTGAAAGCGGACGCGGGTTCGGTTCCGTGCTCCACCACCACTATCGATGACCAACTGCTTCTGCTGTTGGTCATTTTTTCCTCCTCCCGCGCACCCACGGGGGTTCCTGCGGACTCTTGCGGACTTCGACCTTTTCGGGTCGCACCGAAATTGGCCTGAATTTTCTCTCTCCGGGCCATTTTTCTCTCCAAATGTGCTCGCCCAAAGTGGCCCGATCAGCCCATTGTGAATCAATAGATTACCTCCGGACGAATCAAACGGTTGATTTTTGGCATCGGCAGCCGGAGGAAACCTCCCATATTCGGCGAGTGGAGAATGCGGCGGCGCATTTTCGTTGTTTCCCAATATGAAGTCGCCGGGTATGCTGTAAGATTGCGACGTGCCAAATAGAAAGCACGTCAATCTAACCGTATGAATACTGTTGCACTACCATCATGGAACGCACTTGGTCTCATTCCGCCGATCGATACGCAGCAGCCGGCATCTGCTGAGCGGTCGCCCTACACGGTTTCGCTGACTGACTTTGTACTCCGTTTTGGGCAGACTCAGCCGAGAAGAGTGGTACTCGACGGTTTTCTGAAATATCGAGCAGCACTTCATGCCGCAGGATTGGTTAGTGGGTTTCAGTGGGTGGATGGTAGTTTTCTGGAAAACGTTGAAGTCCTCGAGACTCGCGCCCCAAACGATATCGATGTTGTGACCTTTTTCGACCTACCTGCTGGCAAGAGCCAAATGGACATCCAGCAGCTGTTTCCTGATCTATTCCCGACTACTCGTGATGCGCATCAAAAGCTAAAGGATACGTTCTGTGTCGATGCTTACTATGAGCATCTCGGCAAGGCCCCAAGTCGGTTGGTAAGACAGTCGAGCTACTGGTACAGCATGTGGAGTCACCGGCGCAATCAAGCTTGGAAAGGCTACGTGCAAATTGGTCTCGCACCGACTGACGACGCATTGGCAATAGCGCAACTCGACAATCTTGCTCGCCAAGGAGTTCCTGCATGATTCGCCAAGATTTCGTACAGCTATTGGGCGAGCGAACTGCTCTCCAGCGCATGATTGAGAGTACGCCTGTTGACGAGGTACTTGATCGAGGCAGTCTGACTGCAAGATTGGAAGAGATCGAGCACCGGATTGCTGAAGCGAAAGTAGATGAGCGCGAACCTGCTCGTGCCCGCATTACTTTTAGTGGCCGCCCAGTCGTTGGCAGCTATGGAATCTTCGCAGACTTTGGGACGAAGATTATCGGTGCCTTCAACGAAGCCGTGACGTCGGTGGCGGCTTCGCTTTCCGGTGGTCTAGCTGCCAAGGGCCCGATCCCAAATAGAGAGCAGCATCAATTACTGATTACCAATACTGCATTGGGTTCGTTTGGTTTCGAACTTGAGGAGTATCGTACTGGGCAGTTGCCGATAGATGACAAGACGACATTGGATCTCGCAATCGAGCGAACTCAGAGCTTGCTTCAGGGGTCAATCGACACTGACGATGAACTGCTTGCTGACACTGCATCCGAATTAGATCAGCGAGCGCTGGACAAGGTTCGAGCCTTTATCAGCGCCTTGGCGGAAAACGAGGCTGTCTGTGCGTTGCAATATCGCAATCAAGTATTTCGATTCAGCGATGTCGGCCAGGTTCGCCGTAGCCTTGAGCGGATTAGCAAGGACAACCTTCATGAAGATGAGCAACTCCTGAAAGGGGAGTTTCAAGGTGTTCTTCCGAAACGGCGGACCTTTGAATTCAAGATCACAGAAACAGATCAGGTTATCGTTGGGAAAGTGACGCCGGCGATTGAGGATGCTGATCTAATCAATAAGCACCTTCATCAGCAAGTCGAAATTCGGACAATGGTTACCCGGGTTGGTGATGGTCGCCCACGATACCTGTTACTTGATTTGCCACAGTGGATTGATGGGGCGGTAACAGATCAGGCGGGTACGCAGTAATTCGAAAGTATCCGCAGGAATCCGCATTATTCCCGACGGGCGCTCGTTTCCCATTACGGCCACCACTATTCAAAAAACCAACCGGGAACGGTTGGTTTTTTTCGTCCGCCCCCAGTTCTTGCGCGAGTTCGCACCTCACAACGCATAGCGGTGGAGTTGTGAACGCACGCTCATGGTCAGCTAGCCAGCCTGCCGATTAGTGGCGTCAAAATGGCGACAGTGATAGACTGAACGCTCAGATCATTGTTGGAGGTTCATATGAGTACCGCAGTTGCCAAGCAAGACCGTATCGGCGCTCGGGTTCCGCATGAGGTGTACGAGACGCTTTGCCGTGCTGCCGAGCTGACCGGCGCGACGGTCAATCAGTTTCTGGTGCAGGCCGCGCTGAAAGAGGCTCAGGAAGTCATCGAGCGCGAAGAGGTCATCCGCCTCAGCCCGCGCGACTGGAACTGGCTGCTCGACTTGATGGAAAACCCGCCCAAGCCAAATGCCAAGTTGAAGGCCGCCATGAAGCGTTATCAGAAAGCCAAGCGAGACGATGCGGGTACTGCCTTTAACTGGACACCATGACCGGCAGGGGTTCGACTGTAGTCACCAGGAACTGAACGACTGGCTGCGGCAGGTGGCGCGCCAGCATCAGGATAAGGGGCTGTCGAAGACCTTCGTCGCCGTCCGCGAGATTGAGCCGACCCGCATCTGCGGCTACTATGCGCTGACCCTGGCCGAATTGGAAAACCGACATCTGCCGGATGCCTGGCGCAAGAAGTTGCCGCGCCGCATTCCCGGCGTGCGCTTGGGGCGGCTGGCGGTCGACCGGCAATATCAGGGCAAAGGGCTGGGGGAGTTGCTGTTGATCGATGCCCTGACGCGGGCGCGGCGCATCTACACAGAGGCGGGCGGGATTGGCCTGTTCGTCGATGCACTCGATGAGCAGGCAGCCGGGTACTATCGCCGTTTCGGTTTCGAGGTTGCGCCGGATAATCCGCTGCTGTTATTCCTGTCGGCCAAGGCCACAGAATAAATGGGCGTTGACCTGCCGACACAAAAAGAGAAAAGGGAGATTTGGTCTGATGATTTTCAGTGAAGACTCAAGGGTAAAAATTCCCTGCATTCTGCATCTAGTGCGGCTTGGCTACCGCTACCTATCGCTCAAGAATGCCGTCTGGGACGAAGAAACCAATATCTTCCCGGAACTCTTTCGCGCCGCGATTGCCCGGATTAACCCCGATATAGATGCTGGCGACATCGACAGACTGCTGGCCGACGTCAACGAAGATCTCGGCAAGGCCTTCTTCCCATGCTGATGACCGACCAAGTCAGGGTGGCATGAATGAGGATGCCATGACCGACCACAACAAGAATCTGATCCACAGCCGCGCCGCTGAATTACTGGTTCCCATCGGTCAAATCAGTAAGTCGATGGCCTGGCACACTACCTTCCGCGAGGCCAACGCTGCCCTCGTGCTGGCAACACTGGAGCGGCTGTTTTCGGCAGCCGCCTGAGCATGCAGTTCATCACCAACGGCCCCGATATTCCTGACGCGCTTTTGCAGGCGCATGAAGAGGGCCGCGTGGTGTTTTTCTGCGGCGCGGGAATTTCCTATCCCGCCGGCCTACCGAGTTTTGAGGGCTTGGTGGATGATATCTATCGCTTGGTGGGTACCACGCGCGATGCCCTCGAAAACAATGCGCACTCACGCGGCCAGTTTGACGCCACACTAGATCTGCTGGAGCGGCGTCTGCCGGGGCAGCGACAGGGATTGGCAATGCGTAAAGCATTGGCAGAGGCATTGCAGCCTAACCTGCGTCGCAAGGGGGCGACAGACACCCACGCCGCATTGCTGCAACTGGCGCGCAATCATGAAGGTGCGCTGCGACTTGTCACCACCAATTTCGACCGTGTTTTCGAGCAGGTGGCCAAGCGCAACAAACAGCCGATCCGCGCCTTCGCGGCACCGATGCTTCCCATCCCGAAGAACAGCCGCTGGGACGGGGTTGTCTATTTGCACGGCCTGTTGCCGGATAAGGAAGACGACAGTGCGCTGCATCGCCTGGTGCTGACCAGCGGCGACTTCGGTTTGGCCTACCTGACTGAGCGGTGGGCAGCGCGCTTTGTCAGCGAGCTTTTTCGCAACTACGTAGTCTGTTTCGTCGGCTACAGCATCAATGACCCGGTGCTGCGCTACATGATGGATGCCTTGGCTGCCGACAGGATGCTGGGCGAGGTGACCCCGCAGGCCTATGCGCTGGGCGATTGCGCGCCAGGACAGGAGCACGGCAAAGCCATCGAGTGGGAGGCAAAGGGTGTCACACCCATTCTCTACGAGGTGCCCGCCGGCAGCCTGGACCATTCTTCGCTGCACAATACCCTGAAGGCCTGGTCCGAAACCCACCGCGACGGCATCCTCGGCAAGGAGCGCATTGTCGTCAGCCATGCGCTCGCACGTCCCTCGGCCAGCACGCGGCAGGATGATTTTGTGGGCCGGATGCTCTGGGCACTGTCAGACAAATCCGGGCTGCCGGCCAAACGGTTCGCGGATTTCAATCCTGTGCCATCGCTGGAGTGGTTGCTTGAGGCGTTCTCCGAAGAACGCTACCAACACAGCGACTTGGCCCGCTTCGATGTTCCGCCACGCCCTGAGGCGGATGACAAACTCCGGTTCAGCCTGATTCGTCGTCCTGCCCCTTACACCCTCGCATCGCCGATGATGCTGGTATCCGGGGGCTCAGCAGACGGTCAATGGGATGCCGTGATGTCCCAACTGGCGCACTGGTTGGTGCGACACCTGAACGACCCGGCGTTGATCATCTGGCTGGCGCAGCGAGGGGGGCAGTTGCACGACAGCTGGCCGTGGCTGATCGAGGACAGGCTGAATGAGTTTGCCCGCCTTGAGCGCGAGGGCAAAACTGCTGAGCTGGCGGAAATTCGCGCCAATGCGCCCAACGCCATTCCCGGGCCGCTGATGCAAACGCTGTGGCGCTTGCTGCTCACTGGGCGGGTGAAGTCGCCGTGGCGTGAGCCGGATCTCTACCGATGGAAGGATCGCCTGAAACGTGATGGGCTTACAGCCACTCTGCGTCTGGAACTGCGCGAATTGCTGTCGCCCAAAGTGACCTTGAAGAAGCCGTTTCGCTGGGGCGACGAGGAAGAAAGTGCGGGCGAGCCCACGCGCATCAAACAGCTGGTGGACTGGGAGCTTGTGCTGGCCGCCGACCATGTGCATTCCTCGCTTCGCGATCTGACGGATGAGCGTTGGCACTCGGCATTGCCGTCGCTCCTGGATGACTTTCAGCAATTGCTGCGCGACGCACTCGATCTGCTCCGCGAGTTGGGCGAGGCCGATGACCGCAGCGACCGTTCGTACTGGGATTTGCCATCGATCAGCCAGCATTGGCAGAACCGGGGTTTCCGTGATTGGGTGACGTTGATCGAATTGCTGCGCGATGCGTGGCTGACAGTGAGAGAAAGTGATCCCGAGCGTGCTCGGCGAATCGCGTTGGGATGGTTTGATGTGCCATATCCAACATTCAAGCGCCTCACGCTGTTTGCTGCCGGGCAGGACGACGGCATCGACTCTGCGCAGTGGGCCGAGTGGCTGGTATTGGATGACGCCTGGTGGATGTGGTCTGTGGATACGCAGCGGGAAACCATGCGTCTGCTGGTGCAGCAAGGGGCGACGCTCTCGCCATCAGCCCGTGCCAAACTGGAAACAGCGATTCTTGCAGGCCCGCCACGGCACATGTATCGGGATGACATCGAATCCGAGCAATGGCGATCACTGGTAGATCATTCGGTCTGGTTGCACCTGGCCAAACTGCGCGAAGGTAGCGGTCAGCTTGGCGAGGCCGCGTCGCGGTGCTTCGACAAACTATCCGTGGCGAATCCCGGATGGCGATTGGCCAGCAACGAACGGGACGAGTTTTCTCATTGGATGAGCGGTACCGGCGACCCGGACTACGAGGATAGCCGCGAGATCGATATCGCTCCCCGTAAGCGAGCGGATTTGGTCCAGTGGCTCAAGCGGCCCCCGCCGGAGCGGCGACCGTTTTATGAAGATACCTGGCGTGAGATCTGCCGCACTAGGTTCTTCCACAGTTTCTTGGCCTTGTGTGACCTGGCCCAAGAAGGGTTTTGGCCGGCCGGGCGCTGGAGTGAAGCCCTACAGGCATGGAGTGAGGAAGGCCACGTTCTTCGGTCGTGGCGCTACGCGGCGCCCTTGGTGCAGAGTATGCCCGATGCCCTCATGCAGGAAGTCGTACACGGCGTTACCTGGTGGATGGACGCAGCCTCGAAGTCGATTGGCCGCCATGAGGCGATCCTGCTGGACCTTTGCCGGCGCGTGCTGGCCTTGCCCTTAGAGCAAAGCACTGGCATTCGTCAGAATGGTGAACCGATCAACCAGCCCGTAACCGAGGCCATCAATCATCCTATTGGGCACGTCATGCAAGCGCTGCTGAACCTTTGGTTCAAACGCGAACCCGGTGACAATGATTCGCTGCCAGGGGATATTGAGCCCTTCTTCACTCAACTGTGCGATGTCGGAATCGACAGATTCCGCCACGGCCGAGTGCTGCTGGCATCGCGGCTGATCGCGTTGTTCCGGGTAGATCGTTCTTGGACGGAAGCACACTTACTGCCTTTGTTCGACTGGGGCCGCAGTTCAATTGATGCCAAGGCGGCTTGGGAGGGGTTCCTGTGGTCTCCAAGGCTGTACCGCCCACTCCTGATCGCATTCAAGTCGCAGTTCCTGTCCACAGCACATCACTACGCGGAACTTGGCGAGCACAGCCGTCAGTTCGCCGCATTCTTGACCTACGCCGGCCTAGATCCGGTGGAAGGCTACGTTCAGCAAGACTTTCAAGCCGCGATTGGGGCAATGCCGCAAGAGGGCCTACAGGAATCGGCGCAGGCGTTAGTCCAGGCGCTGGAGGGTGCGGGCGAACAATGCGAGGACAACTGGAAAAACCGCATCAGGCCGTTTTGGCAAAATATCTGGCCGAAATCGCAACAGTTGGCGTCGAACAGCATTGCCCAATCGCTCGCTCGTCTGAGCATTGCGGCTCGTGGTGAATTTCCATCTGCGTTGTCTGCCGTTCTAGACTGGTTGCGACCGATAGAACATCCGGACGACGTCATCCATCGACTGCATAAATCAGGATTGGCAGGACGCTTCCCAGAGGATGCACTGCGTCTCTTGAATGCAGTCCTGGATGGTCAGCCTTGGGTACCGAGGGAACTTGGCCAGTGCTTGGATGCGATTTCCCTTGCTTCCCCGACGTTATCGCAAGATCACCGGTACCGACGACTGACCGAGTATGCCCGCCGATGTGCAGTTTGACCCGCAGAACTACGCAGCAGTACTCATTGGCTCCAATAGCGAGTCGTTCGGTAATACACTTCACACCACCACTTCATCCTGTAAAAATCTGGCGAGGCATATACTCGTCGAACAGTAATGCGTGGGGGGATGGCATGCTGCGGAAATTCATGCTCGTCATGCTGTTCGTATTGTTCGGCAATCTCGCTGATGCCGCGCAAAACTGACCGGGCACTAATGAAATGGAAATGCCGATAGATTCAACGCCTCGCCCCTGGTGGCTGGAGCCACTGGAAGAAACGACCGGGATTGCCGGCTTGTCCGGTGTCGAGGCCGCAGCGCAGCTGGCCAGGTTCGGCCCCAACCTGTTCCGCGAGCGGCAGAAAAAATCGCTGCTGCGCCAGTATCTCGCCCGCTTCAAGAATCCGCTGGTACTCATCCTGCTCGCCGCCAGCGCGGTCTCCGCATTTACCGGGGAGCTGGCCAACTTCCTCATCATCAGCTGCATCGTGCTGTTGAGCGTCACGCTGGATTTTGTCCAGGAGTATCGCGCCAACGCGGCTGCGGAAAAGTTGCGCCAGTCGGTTTCTGTTCGGGTTAATGTGCTGCGCGATGGGCAGCCGCTGGAGATTGCGGTAACCGAGGTCGTGCCCGGCGACATCGCGCTGCTGGCAGCGGGCGATTTGATTCCTGCGGATGGCCGCGTGCTGGAAGCGCGTGATTTCTTCGTCAAGCAGACGCTGCTGACGGGTGAATCCTATCCGGTGGAAAAGCGCCCCGGCGTGCTGGCGGCTACGGCCACCGATTTGCAGGAGGCGACCAACGCGGTGTTCATGGGCACCTCGGTCATCAGCGGCAGCGCCCGCATGCGGGTGGTGAAAACGGGCGCGGATACGGCCATTGGCGCCATCGCCGAGAGCATTTCACGGCCGACGGAGCCGACTTCTTTCGAGCTTGGCACCCGCCATTTCGGCATGCTGATCATGCGCCTGACCGTGCTCATGGTGATGTTCGTGCTGCTGGTGAATGCCTATTTCCACAAACCCTGGCTGGAATCCTTCCTGTTCGCCGTGGCGCTGGCCGTGGGACTGACGCCGGAATTGCTGCCCATGGTGATCTCGGTCACGCTGTCGCGGGGGGCGTTGCGCATGGCCAGACAACACATGATCGTCAAGCGCCTCTCCGCCATTCAGGATCTGGGTTCGATGGATGTCCTGTGCACCGACAAGACCGGCACCCTGACCGAAGCAAAAATCCGCCTGGAAAGACATGTGGATGCGCAAGGCCGGCCCAGCCAACGGGTGCTTGAACTGGCCTACTTCAACAGCTTTTTTGAAACCGGCCTGAAAAGCCCCCTCGACGAAGCCATTCTTGCCCATCAGCACATCGAGATTGGCGCCTGGAAAAAAATCGACGAAGTGCCTTTTGACTTCGAGCGGCGCCGCGTCTCGGTGTTGATCGATAACGGCAAGACGCGCTGGCTGGTGGTAAAAGGCGCGCCCGATGAAATCGTCGGGCTGTGCACGCACCATGAAGCGCAAGACACCCATCCGGGCGCCGGATCC
>JAUSMB010000003.1 GCA_030645365.1 Rugosibacter sp. | reverse complement strand
TGGTGATTGCTATTTTGATGGTCATGCTGGTGATTGCCATCATTGTGATGTACACCAAGGCACGGCTGATCAGCGTGACGGACAAAGGCAATCGCGATTTTCTTAGCAGCTTCCGTCATGCGACGACTGATTTTCTGGAGCTGGACAAGGGCGCAACGCACAAGAATTCTTCTCTGTTTCGCTTATACCAGGCCGGTATTCGCGAGGTGAAAAAACGTACCGATGCGCAAGGGCAGGTCAGTCTGGGGGACGCCTCCATCAACGCCATCAAGGCGTCGGTGGATGCTGAGCAGGTGCGCGAATCGCACAAGCTGGGCGCCAACATGGTGTTGCTGACTATCGCGATTTCCGGCGGCCCCTTTTTGGGTTTGCTGGGGACGGTGGTGGGCGTGATGATTGTTTTCGCGGCGATTGCAGCGGCGGGGGACGTGAACGTGAACGCCATTGCGCCGGGTGTTGCCGCTGCCTTGCTGGCCACGGTGGCTGGTCTTGCCGTGGCTATTCCGGCGCTGTTCGGCTACAACTATCTGGCCTCAAGAATCAAGAATATTTCGGCGGATATGCAGATTTTTGTCGATGAATTCATTACCCGCATTGCGGAGAGCTATGGACGCTAAGCCGGATTTTTCTTGATGGATTTTTTTAGTCGCTGGATTTTTTGTTTATCGTTTTGCTTATCGTTTTACTTATCGGGTGCCGGTCATGTCAGTTGAAGTTCATGGCGATAACGAGTTGTACGACGAGATCAACATCACACCGATGCTGGATCTCACTTATGTGCTATTGGTTATTTTCATCATCCTGACCACGGCCTCGGTGCAGGGCGTCAAAGTCAAGTCGCCGGAGACGGTGACCACGGGTAATCTGGCCAAGCCGCAAACGCGCGCGATTACCGTGACGCGGGAGGGCAATGTGTTTCTGGATGCGTATCCGGTGGATATGGAACAACTGGAGGCGCGGCTGGCGCAGTACAAGGCGGCCAATCCGGCGCTGCCGGTGGTGTTGAAAGGCGATGCCGAAGCCCAGTATGACAAGGTGATGCAGGCGCTGGAAATCTGCAAACGGCTGGATATTCTTGAAATCGGTCTGGTCACCAAGCGGATGGGTGTGTAGCCATGCAAGTGCAATCGGATAACAAGCCTTACGATTCAATGAACATCACGCCGATGCTCGATCTGGTGTATGTGCTGCTGGTGGTGTTCATCCTGATGACCACGGCCACGGTGCAGGGCTTGACCATGACGCTGCCCAAGCCAAGCAACAAGCCCAGCACCGAGAAGCACGATGTGAAAATTGTGCAGATCACCTCCACGGGGGCGGTGCTGCTCAACGGGATAGGCGTCACCATGGATGAGCTCAAAGCTCAATTGGCGGCCGCCAAGGCGCGTGACGCGAAAATGTCGGTGATGATCAAGGGCGACCCCTTGGCGCAATACGCGCGGGTGATTGCCGTGGTGGATATGGCTAACGTGCTGGCCATTGAGGGCGTGGGGCTGGTGACTGCACGCATTGGTAGCTGAGGGTAGCTGAGATGAGTGCACTATGAGCGGTTTGGCCGAAGAAGAGTTGGAACGCAGCGACGCCAGTCGCCGGTGGCGCATTATTGGCGGCGTGTTGCTTGTCGTGGCGGCGATCGCTGTTGTTATCTACTTGTTGCAAGGTCTGGGCAAGAGTGGTCCGGTGAATCAAAGACAGGTGACCAAAATTACCGTGTTGCCGGATACGCCACCACCACCCCCACCGCCACCGCCCAAGGAGCAGCCTAAAGAGACGAAAGACATCAAGCAGGATCAGCTCAAACCGGTGGAGCTTCCACAAGAGGCGCAGCAACTGAAGATGGAAGGCGCAGCCGGGGAGGGTGCCAGTCCATTCGCCGCTGGTACGGTTTCAAGTGATTACATTGGCGGTAAGGTAGGCGATGGTAGCGGTGGTGGCATGCAGTTCGCCTTTTTTTCCAATGCGCTGCAACGGCATATTCAGGATGAACTGGCGCGCAACCGGAAACTCAAGCTGCGTGATTATCGGGTGACGGTAAAGGTTTGGATTAGCGCGGATGGAACTATTCGGCGAGCCGAACTAGCGGATTCGACGGGTAACCCTGACACGGACAATGCCATCCGTACGGCTTTGACCGAGCTTGGCCCCATGCGTACGGCGGTGCCGGAAAACCTGCCGCAGCCGATCAAGTTGCGCATTACCAATCGTATGACGGGTTAGCAAGCAAAATTCAATTATGGGAAAGACTTCATCATGAAATTTAGACAAAAATACTTGGGCCTTGTGATTGCCGCTATCGTAACCACAGGCTCTGCGCATGCGGACGACGAGCGTGCCTCGCTGGAGGTGATGCGGCAGACCACGCTGAATCTGATTGACGTGCTGGTCGAGGCAGGCGCGCTCACCCGCGAGAAGGCCAATGAACTGGTCAAAAAAGCCGAGCAGGATGCGGCAAAGAAAGTGGCCCAGAAAAAGCCCGATACCGCCGTGCGTGTGCAGTATGTTCCCGAGGTGGTGAAGAACGAAATTCGCGAGCAGATCAAGCAGGAGGTGCTGGCACAGGCGAAGAACGAGCGCTGGGCCGAGCCGAACGCGATTCCGGAATGGCTGGACCGCATCACGTGGGAAGGTGATCTGCGCTTGCGCTACCAGATGGATCGGTTTGACAAGGCGAATGCCACACCGTTCGATTACGCTAATGCGGCGGGAACTAACGCACCACCGCCTTTGCCGACGGATCAAACGCGCGCTGTTGATTTTGCCAAAGTGAATGGTCAGTTTGTGCCTACAGCGAATACGACCGAGAATCGTGATCGTTTCCGTATCCGGGCAAGACTCGGTATGCTGGCAAAAATCTCCGATACCTGGAGTGGCGGTTTGCGCTTGGCGACAGGCAACGCGACTGATCGTGTATCCACCAACCAGACGCTGGGGCAGGATTTTAATAAATATACTTTTCTGGTGGATCGTGCGTATATCAAGTTCGATCCGACGGAGTGGCTCAGTGTTACTGGCGGACGCATCCCCAATCCGTGGTTCTCTACCGATCTGGTGTGGGATGAAGATTTGAATTTTGAGGGTGTTGCCGCAACGCTCAAGCCGACTTTCGCCAATAACACCGTCAAGCCTTTCTTGACGGTAGGTGCTTTTCCTATCAAGGAAGAAAATCCGCCTTCGGCCAGTGGCCGCTGGATGTATGGCGTTCAGGGCGGTACGCAGTGGGATATCAACTCTGACACGCGTTTGAAGGTGGGGCTGGCTGTATATGACTACAGAAATTTCGAGGGCCACGTCGAGCGTGCTGACTCGCTTGATTTCGGGGGCAAGCCTGTTACGGCGAATTATGGTCAATATGAATACGGATCCAATCTGCGCCAGAAGGGTAATTCGCTGTTTGCTACCAATGCGCTGGGAGATACGGGATCAGTCGCCTACTGGGGTCTTGCCTCGAAATTTCGGCCCATTAACCTGACTGCTTCGCTTGATCTGGCCAACTTCGATCCGGTGCATGTGGTGCTGACGGGGGACTGGGTGAAGAACACCGCCTTTGACCGAGCTGAAATTCTCCGTCGCACCGAAGGGCGTGTGAATTTGACGGATGGTAGCGACCAAGGGTATCAATACAAGCTGACGGTTGGTATGCCTCAGGTGAAAAACTCACGTGACTGGCAGGTTTCAGCGTCTTATCGTTACCTGGGTTCCGATGCCGTGGTGGATGCTTTCACTGATTCGGATTTTGGCTTGGGTGGCACCAATCTCAAGGGCTATATATTGGGTGCGCAATATGGTCTGGATCGCAATGCCGTGTTGAATCTGCGCTGGCTGTCGGCGGATTCGATCGATTCTTTTTCGTTTATTCCGGAGCACAAATTTTCTGTTGATTTATTCCAGGCCGACGTGAGCGTGAAGTTTTGATCATGCGTACTCATCGTCAACTGTCTTGGCTTTTTGCCGTTGCGCTGCTGTTCGCCGCGTCGTCTGTTTCAGCCGCAGATGGCAAGGCTAGCCGTGAGCAGATGCAAGTAAAACGTTTGCAACAATCACAGCGTAAGTTGCAGCAGGAGAACACGCAACTTGCTCAGGAAAAGGCAACACTTGATGGCCAACTCAAGGCGGCGCAATCAAGCCTGGATGAGACCAGCAGCAAAGTGCAGATAGCCGCTAACCGTGCGGCTGCCTTGGGTAAGGAATTGAGGGGAATCAAGACAGAGAAGGAGGCGCTGGCTGCCAAGTTGGCAGAGACCGAAATTAAGCTGGCTGAAACGAAAGAGACTTTAAATAAGTCGGCGCTGGCAGGACGGCAACTGGATGCCGATTTGAAGCAGAAGAATGAATCGCTAAACGCTTGCCAGGCCAAAAACGCCAAGCTGCATGGTTATGGCGTAGATTTGCTGGACAGGTATGAAAAGAAGGGTTGCGGCGATGCGCTGCTCCAGGCCGATCCCTTCACGCAATTCAAGCGCGTCGAAATCGAGAATCTTATGGAAGATTACAGTGAAAAACTGGATGAGCAGAAGCTGGATGAGAAAAAAATGGATCAAGCATCACATTAGGCATAAGCAGCAGGTGATGCCTATCGTCTGTGACGTCCCTGTGTCGTCCCACAGCCTAGGGATGATCTTGCCCAGCCGCGAGTTCAATTATTCCCTACGTTCAGCTTCTAAGATACTGATTCGCATCAATTGATATGACGCTTAAGTGTGAAGGCATACGAGTGGGTGGGCTGAGGCACGACCCGGTTATCCCTCGTACTGTTCCTTTTGCGCTTTACATTGTTTTTCTTGCTTTGACACCGCAAGTGCAGAAGCTGTTTCCCGGTTGGGATGCGCGCTGGTTCTATGCGGTGCAGATCGGTACGGTGGTGATCGCATTGACAGTGTTTGCCCGTAGTTATAGCGAATTGTTTGCGATGGCTACGGTTCGATTGCGTGACTGGGTGTTGGCAGCGGCTATCGGTATCGTTGTTTTCATTGCCTGGATCAACCTTGATCTTTCTTGGGCCACGCTGGGCGAAACGCGGGGGTTTGAACCCACGCGTGCTGATGGCACGCTCGATTGGGTGCTGGTCGCGGTGCGCATCTTTGGTGCCGCCACCGTTGTACCGATCATGGAAGAGCTTTTCTGGCGTTCCTTTATTTTGCGCTGGATTGACCGCAGTGATTTTCTGCAACTGGCACCGGCGATGGTCAGCTTGCGTGCACTCCTTATCAGTTCGCTGCTGTTTGGCGTAGAGCACGACCTTTGGTTTGCCGGTCTGCTTGCAGGGCTAGCCTATGCCTGGCTATATGTCCGTAGCGGTAATCTCTGGGTGCCCATCATGGCGCATGCATTGACCAATTTATTACTTGGCTTATGGGTAGTGCAGACGAGTCACTGGAAGTTTTGGTAATTCTTCGATTAGGCATATCGGGAGACAATAGATCAATGAGCAAATTTCTCTACTTGGGTAATGGTGCAAAACCGGAGAGTGCTTCTGTGGTGAAGGTTCATCGATATGTCACTCCGGTGGCTAAAGATGCTTCTTGTCTGGCAGTTCTTGAGACGTTTTTTAGTAATCATGAGCTCTATGCTCTACCGGTGACGGATGCAGAGGGTATGCCGGTTGCGCTGGTTGAGCGCCAATCTTTTATTGAGTTCTTTGGCCAACCATTTACTCGAGAAGTACATGGCAAAAAAACTATCCTGGAATTTCTTTCCAATGAGCTGATCATGGGTAGTACGCCGATCATAGTGGATGTTTCAACAAGCACTGACGATGTAGCCCAGATTATCATCGACAAGGGTATGCAGCACATGGTGAGCGGTTTTATTGTTACAGAAGATGGCCGCTATATTGGTGTAGCCAATGGGAATAACCTGCTCGATGAAATTACCCGACGCAAGCAGGCTGAGCTTTACTATCTTGCTCATTATGATCAATTGACTGGTGTGCCAAACCGGATGTTGTTCTCCGACCGGCTAACTCAGGCATGCCGCGAAGCGGCACGTAAAAATACATTGGTAGGACTGATGTTCGTTGATTTGGACCGCTTCAAGCAGGTGAATGATTCCCTGGGACATAGCGTTGGCGATCTTTTACTGTGCGCGGTGGTGGACAGGCTAAAAGACAGTGTCAGGGATTGTGATACGGTCGCCCGGCTGGGTGGTGACGAATTCGCCATCCTGCTGGATGAATTGAAAGATGTTGTTGACGCCGAGATCGCCGCTCGCCGGGTTATTGCTTCACTACAACACCCTTTCACGATCATGGGGCATGAGCTGTTCATTACGGCAAGTCTTGGTATTGCGGTCTACCCGAAGGATGATAGCGATATCGGGAGATTGTTGACCAAGGCAGATACGGCAATGTACGAAGCAAAAAGAAATGGCAGAAATGCCTACAGGACATATACGGCGGGCTTGTCCATATACTCTCTTGACCATCTGTCGCTCGAGACGGATTTGAGAAGTGCTGTAGAAAATGATGAGTTTGTGCTGTTCTATCAGCCGCAGGTTAACCTCGCCACGGGGCAGGTCGTTGGTGTTGAGGCGCTGGTCCGCTGGCAGCATCCGCAGCGCGGCCTGCTCTCGCCAGCGCAGTTCATTGGGCTCGCTGAGGAGAGCGGACTGATCGTTCCCATCGGCAATTGGGTTCTGCGCAAGGCTTGCCAACAAGTCAGGGCGTGGATCGATGCCGGCCTGCCGCCGTTACGCATGGCCGTCAATGTCTCTTCGCTTCAGTTTCAGCAGGTTAATTTTTGCAGCACGGTGAAGGCGATCATTGATGAGTCCGGGGTAGATCCCGATTGTATTGAGCTCGAGCTGACAGAAAGCATCGTTATGCACCATGGTACCTTGGTTTTGGAAACGCTCAGGGAATTAAAGCAGATCGGCGTGATGCTAGCGATTGATGATTTTGGCACCGGCTTTTCAAGCTTGAATTATTTACGGCGGTTTCCTATTGACTGCCTGAAAATTGATCAGTCGTTTATCCGGGGCATTGAGAAAATGCCAGTAAACGAAGCGATTGTCCGCGCGATCATTGCGCTGGCGCAAAGCTTGTCACTTGAGATTATTGCCGAGGGCATTGAGACGGCGGCTGAGCTGGCGGTACTGAAAACCTGCCACTGCCAGCAAGCGCAGGGATATCACTACCTGCGGCCATTGCCAGCAGATGGTTTTGTGGACTGGCTATTTGATTATCGCAGCATGTCAGTTTAATCCACCACTGATTGAAACTTCATCCAGCCTTGTTTCCAGTGCAGTGGTGCATATGGCTGCATGCGCCAATCAGCGGATGCAAGCATAAGCCAATTATTCGGACTATATCCCAGAGCTGGAAACTTCATATTCCTGACATGTTTGTTAATTAAGCTTCTCAAACAGGTAGCAGGTAATCAGTTGAAGTGAGTGAGCGTTTTTGCCCGGCTTGTGAACAGTATTGTGGGTCTGTCTGATAAGAATCAGTCTGAATTCAAACTAACTTTTAAAGGGGTTGGAAATGATATTTAAGTTAAAGCCTATGGTTGCGGCAATTTCTTTCACGTTATGCTCATACAGCATGCTGGTTGCTGCAGAACCCGAGCATGGTAAACCGGAAAATGAAGAAGCTGCTGTTGGGGTTGAGAATGCTGCAACCTGGTACAGGGCTGGTCAAAAAGCATTGAAAGAAGCTAAACATTTGCACGCCAATGAGCGTCGTGCCAAAAATGTAATTCTGTTCCTTGGCGATGGTATGGGTATCTCAACGGTAACTGCCTCACGCATTATGCAAGGCCAGATGCAGGGTCGGGATGGCGAAAAAAACTCGCTGACTTTTGAAAAGCTGCCCTATGTTGCACTCTCCAAAACCTACTCGACTAATCAGCAAACATCTGACTCTGCGCCGACCATGACCGCTATTGTCACGGGTGTAAAAACCAATGATGGTGAATTGGGTGTCGATCAGGCCGTTGCCCGCGCTGAAAAAGATAATGCAGTCATTCAGGCACATAAGCTAACCACTATTCTTGAGTTGGCCAAGGCGCGCGGCATGGCCACGGGTGTGGTCACGACCGCACGCGTGACACACGCGACACCTGCTGCGCTGTATGCACATACTGCAGAGCGCGACTGGGAGGCTGACAGTAATCTGCCTGCAGGTGCAACCGTCAAGGACATCGCTGCTCAGTCCGTTGATAGCTTTGCTGCCAACAAAGGCATGGAGGTGTTAATGGGCGGCGGCCGCACCTACTTCATGCCCAACACGAAGTTTGATCCGGAATACCCTACTGTCAAAGGCCGCCGTAAAGATGGCCGCGACTTGACTGCCGAATGGCAGACCAAGTTCAATGGTAAATATGTTTGGAACAAGGCGCAGTTCGATGCGATTGATCCTGCCAATACAAAGAGTCTTCTCGCCCTGTTCGAGCCCTCGCATGTGCAGTACGAAGCTGACCGTGCTGCGCGTGACGGTGCCGGAGAACCATCCATTGCGGAGATGACTGATAAGGCAATCGACATCCTGAAGAAAAACCCAAAAGGTTTCTTCCTGATGGTAGAGGGTGGGCGTATCGATCACGCACATCATGCCGGTAATGCCTATCGCGCGCTAACCGATACCATCGCCATGGATGATGCCGTCAAAAAGGCCATGGAGAAAACTGATCTGGAAGATACCCTTATTATCGTAACCGCCGATCACAGTCATGTGTTTACCATTGCAGGCTACCCCAAACGGGCTAACCCGATTTTGGGAACGGTGGTTAATCCAGGTCAAACCACACCCGCACTTGCCGCTGACGGTATGCCCTACACCACGGTGTCGTATGCAAACGGTAATGGTTACCACTTTTTGCCAGTGGGCGGCGATACCTCGTATAGCCAACCCATTCAGACAGGGCGTGTAGTTAATCTGGCAACGGTGGATACCGAAGATCAGGGCTTTCATCAGGAAGCACTTGTGCCTTTGTCTGCGGAAACTCACGCGGGTGAAGACGTGGGCATTTTTTCGGGTGGCCCCAAAGCACATTTGCTGCACGGTGTGAGAGAGCAGAACTACATTTTCCATGTGATGAAAGATGCCTTGGGCCTTTAATTGATCTTTAGCCATCTTGCAATGTATTGTCAGAAAGGGGGGGCCGTATGGCTTCTCCTTTTGATTCTGGAGAATGTATTTATGACAACCAAGTCTATTTTTAAAATCACGATATGGTTTGCTTTATCTTCACTGACTCTCTCAAATTCAGCGAGTGCTACGCCTCAGTATGCCAGTGTGGCTGCGCGCTATTCGACCACGAGCTGCACGATACCATGCGAAAAATCACAAGCCAGCGACTGGTATTTTTGGCGTGATGAAAATCGTGTGGAAATAAGAAATGCCACCCAGGATGTCGGCGAAATCTGGCGGCGTGACGGCAAAAAACGGCTCAGCTTTGTCTATGTTGAACCTGCGCATAAGCGGGGTATTGAATATAACGACACTGATTTGCGCATGATTAATCACAAGCGTTCCTGGGATCGACTGGCCAGTGTCGTCTCATCAGCCGAGATCGAAAAGTTGAGTCTGGTGGGTGAAACAGAAATTCTCGGTCACAAGGCACAGCGTTACAGCGGAAAAATTGATAAACGTACTGTCGAAGTCGTGTGGATACCGGATCTTCAGCTCACTGCGAAAGTAGTGAACATTTATCCGGATCGGCAGGTGACAACCGAAATCAAATCATTCCTGACCAAGCAAGATAATGCCTTGGCAACGTCTGAGGATCAATTATCCGACTACGCGCTAGTAGATTTTGCCGATCTGGGCGATATGGAAACCAAGGAATCCATGGCGTGGCTTAAAAAAGCCACGATGGCGCCGGGGCATGATGTGCACGAGCACTAAAAGTAAATATGTCATGGTGACCTCAAAGTGCGTCTAAGGAAATGCTGAATAAGTTATAGATGGAGTGAACGATTTTTTCGTCATCGTGTCAGATGAAGTGATTCGGTCACAAGGGGAAATCGGATGAAGCAAACCACACTGGCTGTGGCGGGGTTCGAGAAACATGGCCGGGCCA